>CAYUNO010000066.1:0-10654 GCA_964446075.1 uncultured Flavobacteriaceae bacterium
TAGCAGCTCCGCAAACACAAACTGTAGCTCCCCAAAATCAAATAGCAGCTCCGCAAAATTCAAATACCAGAATAGATCGTAAAACTGCGGAATCTACTTCCCCTGTTTCGGAAATATTGGTTTCTACTCCAGTTTCTGAAAATCGGATGTTAAACAATTCCGGAATGGCTTGGATGTTGGATGCGGCCGGATTTGAATTACAGGCGGTGGAATTGAGCTCTGATTTTGCTATAGCGCAGTTGGATTTAGCAAAACTCAATAGAGAATTTGAAAGCAGTGAATTAAGTAAGGGTTCGTTATCGGATTTAGCTTATGCTATGGATTTGGACAAATGGTGGATAGAGGTATCGGCCGACCAAAACCAAACGGGGTTAACGTATCGCACGGCCAATGATTTGTCTCAGTACGTTCACAAAAATTACACAGAACAGATGCGCAACGGCGAAACGGCCTTAAGTGCGGCTAGATTCCAGTTGGCTGTAAACATGTTTATTGCTAAAAACAGCAGTGTGAAAGTGGGGTTGGCGTATGCTCAGAATAAAGTTGGACAGAATTTCAACTTCCGTGATAGCATGCCGGCTGTGGTTTCTGCGGGTCAGACACCCGATGCGTATGGCAACTATCCCATCTTTGGCTATTTGGGTTTAGGCCCCGAAGTGAAATATAACGGAGTAGTAAATTATAGCTATTTATCGCTTCCCATAGGTTGGACGGGATATTTTCCTATCGGCCAATCAAAGAACTTATTCTTCGCGCCCGAAGCAGTGCTGCAACCCAATTGGGTTCAATTAAGCACCGGAGCGCAAACGTTGGATTACCAGACCTTGTTGTTAAAGCCCATGGATGCGGTAAATTACCGTGCTTATGTAATGAGTGCTCGGGTAGCCGCAGGGATTCAAAAGCGACTCAATTATAGGCACGCAGTGGGTGCAAAATTGAATGCGCAAGGTGTTTTAAATTCAATGAATACAGCCAACAGCCCCGTTCAGACAAGAGGTTGGAGTTCGGGACTAACATTGTATTATTTGTTTAAAATCGATTAAAATCAGAAAAAGTGAGAAAAAATTGTTTTATATGGTATAACTTGCAAAGAATGAGGTTCTTAACGGTAATCGTTGGGATGTTTTTTCTGAGCAGTTTAACGAAGGCTCAGGTGCTGCAACCTATGGGTCCCGCATTGCCGGGAAAGGTTGTAGCATCGTTTGCCTCCGGAAACGATTATCTGGCTTTGTTTGATGAGATTTCAACCCCAGACAACAACGATTTTACCTTAGCCCGTTGGAACGGTGTCTATTGGAAATATTATCCAGGATTAACCACGCCACCACCGGTAACCACCACCAGCGGCACCTATAATTTTCATTCTATCGCCCTGTATCGCGATACCATTTACGCGGCGGCTTACATTGCCAACGCGGTGCGGGATGCCGATGTAGCCATCAGTCATTTATACAAATGGACAGGCCAATATTGGGTGCCTGAGACCGGTGTGGTAGATACCCGAAACAACGGTATCATTTCCATGACGGTGTTTGATGATAAATTGATTGTAGCAGGACTTTTCTCCAATACCTTAGACGGTACTTTGGTGCAAAATATCGCCGCATTTGACGGTAATAAATGGTCGTATTTAGGAAATAGTGGCACCCAGCAAGGTACAGATGGGGTGATTCGTTCTTTAGCTGTTTCGGGAAATAGATTGTACATCGCAGGTGATTTCACCAAGTTTTGCGGTACTCAGACGGGTAACATCGCGTATTATACCGCAGCCAATAGAGGCTGGGGTGGTGTAGGCAGTCCTTTTGATGGCGAGGTGACCGAATTAGCAGCGTACGACGGTAGATTGGCGGCTATTGGGTACAACAATCAAGGGAAGCGAGAAGTAAACGTTTTTCAGGGTACTTGGGGTAGTCCAATTAAGGATGATTCTTTCAGTATTTTCAGTCCTACCACCATCGCGGGATCGGGCAAACAGTTGTTGATTGGCGGTAGTTTTGTTAAAAATGGTTCGGGCACAGCGTTGTTAACCTACGATGGCAACAAACTCCAGTTAACGGGCAATAAGATTGCAGGAACCTTTACCTTGGGTCAGCGAGGAACGGAGGCGTTCATCTGGGGAAATTTCATCGAATCGAACACGGGAATTCGCAATTTTTCCAAAATAGAATCACAGGCTGGAAATCTGTTTGGCGACGTGTACTACGATGTGAATACCAATTGCATCAAAGACGATAATGAAATCGGATTAAGAAGGGTTATGGTTCGATTGATGAACAAAGTAACCGGGATTTCTTATTTCGCTCTAACCGATAGTTCTGGAAGATTTTCTGTTGCATTACCCGCAGGGGATTACACGGTGCAATTGAACCCTGGCAAACACTTGATTAGTAGTTGTATAGGAAACTCATCGGCGAGAATCAGAGAAGGCATTTACAGTTCTTTAACACTAGGGTATTACCAACTTCCAAGCATCGTGGATGTGGAAGTGAAAACCTTGGGGATAGTTCCTTCGGAGACCAAACCTGGAGAGCAGGTAACGGCGTTAATATCGGTGAAAAATCACGGAGGTATGACGCTATCATCGGGTACCTTACAGTTGAAGCATGCTTCCGAATTGGTTAATTTTCAAAGCAATCCGCCTGCAGATAACTATTCTGCAAACGAAGCCACCTACACACTTACTGGGTTGAAGCCTTTTGACGAAACCATCTGGGAGGTGACCTTTGATTTGCCTACCAATGCTGGCTTAACCGACGATTATTTTATTCAAGCGTATACAGGGACCTTATTATCCACTGGCGATGCAGATAAATTGGACAACAAAGATTCCGTGTCTTTGGGATTAAGCAGACGGGTAGGGAAAGCGGCCGTTACTAAGAACAGCTTGGAAGGCAGCAAGGTGGATTTCCGAAATACCAAGTGGAAGTACCGCGTTGATTTTGCCAATGTAGGAAACCAAATGGTGCAGCGCGCGGTTCTATTTGATACCTTGGATGCGAAATTGCCCTTGATGCGCGTAAATGTAACCGGATTTTATCCGTTGAATACCAAATTGAGTATCCAACAGGGAAGAGTCTTAGTGGTAGATTTCCCGGATGCTAATTTGGCGATTTTTGAAGCCAATCCTTCCAAAGCTGTAGGATTTGTTGAATATCAGTTGGAATTATTAAATCCGTTATCCAACGGCACTGTGATTAATAACCGTGCATTTGTGGATTACGATAGCAAGTGGATAGGGTATTCTCAAAATTGCGGTGTGGTATTAACCGATTTGTTATCGGTAAAATCCATCAATAAGGGCTTGGATGTTGTGCTTTCACCCAATCCAGTATCGGACGAATTGAAAGTTTCAGGATCCGCCAAACTGATGGGGAAACCGTGGATTATTTATAATTCTTCCGGCCAACAAGTAGCATCTGGAACCGTTAACGAAGAGGTGATAACACTAAACACCGGTAAATTCTCCAGTGGGATTTATTCCTTTACCGTGAACGGTGTGGCGCAGAAGTTTCAGGTATTGCGTTGATAGTGTTGGGCGATGCGATGAATATTGCAAGTGCCCTTCTCCAATAATTCCTTTCGTATTAAATCGGCAATCGCTTCGGCGGGTATTTTTTTTAGCTGTTCCCGTTGAATGAGTTTGATTACTTTCTCCGTCTGCAACTGCACGTACCGGTCTTGTTTGCTGGCAATTTGGCTGTGTTTGAAGATGGAATCACTCAATTCTTGGATGCCTTGACCTGTAGTGGCTACCGTTGCGATTACGGGCTTTTCCCATGCGTTGGTGGCGGTAGAATGCGCTAATTGACGAAGGTGGTTGGCAAAGGTTTCCGCGCCATCTCGGTCGCTTTTATTTACCACAAAAACATCGGCAATTTCCATAATTCCGCTCTTCAGCGTTTGTACATCATCACCACTTTCAGGAACACTCACTACCACCGTAGTATCGGCGATACCTGCGATTTCGATTTCGCTCTGACCAACGCCTACCGTTTCAACTACGATAAAATCAAAGGGCGCATGCTTAAGCACATCCATTATTTCAATAATTGCCGTACTTAATCCACCTAAAGAACCACGGGCCGAAACACTGCGGATATAGACATTTTCGTGCAGGAAAAGGCCGGGCATGCGGAGTCTATCTCCCAACAGGGATCCGAAATTGAACGGTGAACTGGGATCAACGGCCACGATGGCGGTCTTTTTACCCAAAGCACTCCAATGCAACACCAATGCGTTCACCAAAGAACTTTTTCCCGCTCCCGGAGGTCCGGTTACGCCCACCACCACCGAATTGCCAGACAATTGTGTGAGTAAGTCTTGCGCCTGTGGATGTTGATTTTCAACCCACGAAATTGCACGGGCGATGGCTTTTTCGTTGCCACTGGCTATCGATGCTGGGGTAGGTTGAAATTCCATTTACTATGGGCGAAAATAGGGAACCCGACGGTTTTATGGTGTTTGGGTTTGAAACTTGTGGGAATTGTTTTTAGAAAAAGGAGCGGCATCCATGGTAGATTGAATTCCGGCTTGTAGCAAAAAATGACCAGCCATGGCGATCATCGCTGCATTATCGGTACAAAATTCAAAGGAAGGAATGTGGCTGCTCAGTTTGAATTTCTCTCCCATAAGGTTAAATGCTTGGCGGAGTTCCGAATTGGCCGATACACCTCCTGCCAAACCAATGGAGGCCGGTTTGTGTTTTTCGATGGCTTTTTTAAGTCGTTTCATCAAAATCGATACCACCTGATGTTGGTAGGAAGCGCAAATGTTGGCAATTTCATCGGCCACAAAATTGGGGTTCTTATCGATTTCTTTTCTCAAGAAGTAGAGTAACGAAGTTTTAATTCCAGAAAAACTAAAATCCAAGGGTGCGGTTTGGCTATCGGGGAAATCATAGGCTTTTGCATTGCCTTGCGCTGCATATTTATCAATCAAGGGTCCGCCGGGATATCCCAATCCCAGTAATTTAGCGGCTTTATCGAAGGCTTCCCCAGCAGCGTCGTCAATAGTAGTTCCAATGATTTCCATTGAATCTACCGATTCCACCCAAACCAGCTGCGTATGTCCACCGCTTACCAACAAAGCAATCATGGGCAATTGGAGGTTGGGGTTTTCTATAAACAAGGCCGAAATATGTGCTTGCAAATGATTTACCCCCACAAACGGGATTCCTGCACCCAAAGCCAACCCTTTGGCAAATTGAAAACCTACCTGCAAGGAACCCAAGAGTCCTGGGCCCTGGGTAACGGCAATGGCATCCACCTCTTGGATGGTTTTTCCTGCTTTGTTTAGCGCTTCAGAAACCACCGGAATAATATTGCTTTGATGGGCTCTGGAAGCCAATTCCGGCACTACACCGCCGTATTGTTCATGAACTTTTTGGGTTGCGGTTATGTTGGCAAGAATTTTGCCGTTTTCAAACACCGCGGCCGCGGTGTCGTCGCAACTGCTTTCGATGCCCAAAATAATGGAATGCGGTATGGGTTGTGTATTGGTAGGCAAGTATGGATGTTAACTTTGAAGGATTGACTAAACGGCGTACAAAATTACGGAAGTTTTTACTTCTGACGTTGTTGGCATTTCTGATGTTTTCGGGAATGGCCGCTGTTTTGACGCGCAATCAAATTGTTCAGAATTATTTAGCCAAAAGAGCCGCCACCTATTTGTCCAAGGAATGGAAAACTAAGGTGGAGATTGGCTATGTATCCATCGATTTTCTGAGAACTTTCCACATCGAGAATTTAAGAATCTACGATAAACATCAGGATACCCTCATTCAGTGGGGGGCCTTGGATGCGCGGATTGATGAATTCAGTTGGACCCGCAAGCATCTGTTTTTAGAGAATTTGAGCATCAAAAATCTGTTGTTCAAAAACGGGCAACACAAGAAAGGGGAAGATCTAAACCACGGTTTTTTAATTGATTATTTTGCATCCTCCGATACCACCACCAGCACTGGAAAAGCCCTTGAAATCTCCATGGGTAACTTGGAGTTGGTTGATGGTAAATTTGTGTATTTCCGCAGACAAACCCAAGCTGCTTACCCAGAAATGGACCCGGATTATTTGGTGTTCGATCGAATCAATATTGGTATTCGGGATGTGAAAATCGACGAAAAATCCTTGATACGCGGTCAGATTTATCGATTTGCTACGCGCGAACGTTCCGGTTTGGAAGTGGTGGAAGGAACGGCGGTTTTGGATATTACCAACAATTACATCGACCTACGAAAAATGGAATTAAAAACTCCGTGTTCTCGAATCCGGGATCGGGTAAAAATCATGTTTGATAGTTGGACGGATTTTGATGAAGTTGAAACCGATGTAAATTGGTTGTTTGATATCAAGGATTCGGAAATTTGTTTGGAGGAGCTGGTGGCTTTTCATCCGTGGTTTGAGCAACGAAAATTATTGCTGCTGTTGAGTGGGAAGGCAACCGGAACGTTTGCTAACCTTCAGTCCAACGATGTTTGGATCCGCGGGGATGAGTCCAATACCAACTTACGTGGAGCCCTGCAATTGAAGCATTTGGTGGAATTGAGTCAGTTTGAGTACCATTATCAACTGGAAAATTCCAGTGTGGATATGGGCGATTTGAGTAGGGTAGTGTACGAGTTGGATTCGGTCCCTGTAGTTCGTTCATTAGGTCCGTTGGAGGTACAAGGAAAGTTAAATGGCACATTGAATTGGGTTGATTTTGATGGTTGGTTGAACAATAAAATCGCATCGTACTCGGGATATACGTTGTTTGATTATACCACTTCGGTAGAATTAACGAAATACCAGTTATTGGGTGAATTACAGCGATTGGAATTGAATCAATTGCCGGAATTTTTTCCGAATGTGGCGGTTTACGATACCAAAGTAGATGTTAATGGAACGGGGTTTTACTTCCCCGATGTGCAGCTCAATTCGCTATTGAAAATCGGCAATCTTCAGTATGAGGATCGAACCTTAAAAGGAATTTCTGTCACAGCTTCTTTGTTGGAAGATAACGTTGAATATTTGGTTGATAGCAAGGACACCGGATTTAGTTTAAGCAGCATTGGTAGCATTGAAAATCTTTCGAGCAATCCCCATTTCCAAGGCGGGGCCATGGTGCAACGCTTAGTATTAAATGGAATGGGTTTGGATTCTGTTCCGCTTTCTATGAGTGGTAGTGTGGATTATGATTTTGCAGGTTCTACCTTGGCGAAGTCCAAATTTTGGATAACAGCGGATAATGCGCAATTCAATATCGGACAAAATCGATACTATTGCAAGGAGCAGCAAATTAACAAAGACCCTGAGAAAGGATGGGAATTTGATGGGTCTTGGTTGCAAGGAAATATAACGGCAGGATTTAATATCGACCAAACCGAAGAATTGGTTCAACTGCTGTTGCATAGCCAATTCCCAGAGGATTTTGCGAAACCCGTTTTTGCGAAGAATCAAGATTTTCAATTTAATCTTAGAATGATTCAGACAGATTGGATCTCGCAATTTTTAGTCAAGAATTTGTCTTTTGGGTTAGTAAATGCAATTGGAAGTGTTTCTACAGCCAACAATAAAATTGATGTAGAGATAGGCCCTTTGGAGGTAGCCTACAACCAAATCGAATTACAAAAATTGCAAGTGTCTCTCCATACCGATGAATTCCAATCGGGGAGATTGCAAGTATCCACAGGTTCTGCGGCTATTGGAAAAACGAAATACGATGAGCTAGCCATTGGGGCGGTATTGAAAAAAGGACAATTATCGCTGGCATTGGGGTTGCATGACGAAAAAGACCGTTACCAATTATCATTACAGACGGAGAGTTTCAACGAAAAAGATTCGCTAAATACTCAGTTTGCCTCTACTCAGCTGCGGTTGTACAACAATCCTTGGTATGTGGATCCGGATGCGCGATTGAACTATGTGAAAGGCAAACGCTGGGATGTAAATCGGTTTGTTATGGCGGATGCCGACCATTATTTGGAAGTGAGTGGTGCAATTTCAAAGAGTTTGAAGGACACGTTGCATGTTGAATTTCACAATTTAACGCCTCAGGTTTTGGTGCCGTTTTTCCCGGAGAACACGTTTGATACATTGGATTTTCATGCATCGGCCGATTTTAAAGTAGCCGGCGTATTGGGGGATCAGGTATTTTTAGGGACCTGCATGGTTAATAATCTCACCTACTACGGGTACAACTACGGTTCCATTGACGTGGATTTGCGGGATGCGGGCAAACAGGGGTTGTTAGGTATTGCGGCCAGAGGAAGAAAGGGTGCAATCAAAGGGTTGGCCTTGTTAGGCAGCGTGGATTTGTTGAATAGCGAAAAGTGGGTGGATATGTATTTGGACGTTCCATTGAAGACTCCTGCAAAAATTTTAAAACCCTTTTTGGATGGAGCGGTTACGGTAAACGAGGGCTATTTGGATGGGGTGGTGAATATCGTTGGCCCTACCAGTAAAATTAAATTGGATGGTGAAATTAATGCCCGAGACGTGTTGTTTGGGGTAGATTATTTAGGTACATTTTATCGATTTAGCGGAAAGTTTGATATCAATACCAACGGCGTGTTTACGCAAAAGCCCATTGAACTTACAGGTAAGACAGGGATAAACGGTAAAGCCAAAGGAACGTTGGCGTTTACATGGAAAGAGTATTCGGATTTTGCCCTGGATATTCGGGTGTACGATGCCAAGAATTTAAAGGTGTTAGAAACGACCGAAAAGGATAATTCCTTGTTCTACGGCAGCGGTAGAGCGGCGGGCAGTTGCCGGATTTATGGACCCATCGATAAAATCAATATTATCGCCGATTTAACCCCAGAAAAGAATGCAAAAGTGAGTATATTATATCCTTCGTCTAACGAAAATTACATTTCCAATGGGGTAGTTTTTAGAGACAGGGATAACCAGGATAAAGAGATCAAATCGGCTCAAATCGTATCCGATGAAGAAGAATCCGTTTTAGGGAAAATAGAAGTGGTGATTCACGCCAATACCAACCTGGAAGCCGAGTTTGTAATCGATAAAAAATTGGGGGATATCATTCGCGGTAGAGGTAAAGGAGATTTGCGTTTGTTGTACGATGAAAACGAGGATTTATTTCTTTACGGCACCTACGTCATTGCCAACGGTGAGTACCAGTTTTCTCTGCCAGGAATTAATCTTACCAAGAAAATGCTGTTGGATGATGGCGGTTTAATCACTTGGACGGGAGATCCTTACAATGCCAATGTTTCTATGGTAGGAAAGGTTCAAAAAAGAATATCGCCGTCCCAGTTGATGTCAACCATGGGCGGTAGCGGAACCAACTACCCGGCAACGCTGATTGTAAGTCAATTGTTAATGACAGGCAATTTGATGCGACCCAATATCAGTTTTGATATTTTGGCGCCGGAGTTAGAAAAATCTGGAGGAAGTAACAGTGAGGTGAATGCCGTGATTCAGAGAATTCGACAAGATAAGGACGAAACCATGCGTCAGTCAATTTCTTTGTTGTTGTTTGGTAATTTTATGCCTCCTTCGTTTTCGAATGGAAGTGCGGGTGCAGCTAATATGTTGTCTGGGGCCGGCGTTGCGGGGAATTCGGTTTCCAATATTGCCTCCAATGTAGTAAACGATTTGTTTGCAAAAGCGGGAATTCCTACCCGAATCCAAGTAAATTATGACGATGTTCGATCCGCTTCGCGGGGAAGCAACGGACTGGTATTTATTAATAGCGAATGGTTTTTATCGGACCGTTTGCGCTTGGACGTGAATTACGACCCCACGGTTTCCATGGTGGGATTGGCCATGCCGTTTAATTTAAATTTGGAATACATGACGCGGAACGATCACTGGAAGTTGAAAGCATTTTCGAGGTCTAGCAATATGTTGTTGCAACAGGCTGGAACTACCACTAACGGAGTTTCGGGGAATACCTTGGGAACCGGACTGGTTTATCGTCGTGAATTTGATTCATTTAAACGAAGAACTAACAATTCTCCGGCAACGGTGGAATCGCCCTAATTTTATTTGATACCTTTGCTTTTTAACTATGAAACCAGGTATATTTTTCATTGAAACGGCCAAGTATAGCCTGGGTTCTATCCGCCAAAATAAGTTACGGAGTATTTTGTCCGTTTTGGGTATCACCATCGGAATTTATTGCATTATTGCTGTGTATGCTCTAGTGCACTCCATGGAGATTAATATTAACAGACAGTTTACAAAATTTGGGACCGATGTGGTTTTTGTTCAGAAATGGCCTTGGGATCAGTGGGGTTCTAACTATCCATGGTGGAAGTTTTTAAGTAGACCGGTATCTGCCCCTGCCGAAGCAAAATTTGTGGAAGATAAATTGGTGGGTACAATGGCCGATAAGGTGGCATACATCTTCAGTAACGACGAAAAAATTCAAGCCAATGGGGTAACATTATCGGGAACCACAGTGCAGTGTATCAGCGAGCATTTTGCCGAAATCCAAGACATACAGGTGGAGTCGGGCAGATTATTTACATCCCAAGAAGTTAACAGCGGTGAGCCGGTGGCAATTATCGGTGCAACCATCGCAAGAGAGCTGTTTGGGGGGCGAGCTATCGGACAAAAAATGCGGGTAGGCTCTCGGATTTGTTCCATTATTGGGGTTATCGAATTGGAAGGTAGTAGTATTATAAATAATAGTAAAGACGATCAGG
>CAYUNO010000067.1:0-8113 GCA_964446075.1 uncultured Flavobacteriaceae bacterium
GTACATACACCGGACGCAATACCACCTGGCTCTTGTTACCACTTGGATCCGTTACCTGGTAGTTGATGTAATAAATACCCGCACGGTAGATGTTTACGTTATGACTTAACACTTTTACCAATGGCAACAACTCATCGTTTCCATAGTAGTTGTCTTCTACCGCCAAATCGCTCATCGCCCAGAATGGAGTTCCAGCACACACGTTCACCGCGGAGGTGATGATGCTTGGTGCCTGACGGTCTACCACCTTAACATAGCGCTTCTTGGTGGTGCTGTTTCCGCTCTCGTCCGTTGCCTTGAAGCTCTCTGTATACAAGCCCAATACATAAGGGTTTACCTTACCTGTGCGCTCAATGGATATCTTGGTGCTTACATAGTAGTTATCAAATACCGTTACCGATTGTGAACTATACGGTGCATTCACCTCGTGGAATACGGTATCCGGGGTATTCAATGCAATCTCCGGTGCAATGTAATCGTCTACACGGTAATTGATGGTATAGCCATCTTCCACCGCCTTGTTTCCATGAGGATCCACCGCATAGTAGGTAATAGGGTATGTGGCACGTACCAACGTATTCACTAACCCGTTGTATCCTGGCACTTTGTTTACCATGATGCTTCCGTTACACGTATCAAATCCTGTAACCGCATCCACAAACAAGGTTCCAATCTGTATCTGTACCTCTTCGTTGTTTACAATACGCTTACCGTAGGAGAATATACCCGGTTTCTTGGTGTCCACTACCTTCACCACACGCTGTGCAGTAGAGGTATTGCCTTGAGCATCCGATACCGTATACGTTAATGGGTAACTGCCCACTTTTGAAGTGTTTACAACTCCACTGATGGTAATATCGCTGCTTAGGTTTCCATCGGTGTTGTCGTTGGCTACCGCACCTTGTTCGCTATACACAGCGCACTGCTCTACCGCTACGGTGTCTTTACCCAATAAGGTTAATACCGGTGCGGTTTTGTCTAACACCACGATTACGGTTCTGCTTACGGGGCTGGCTTCGTTTCCTGCTGCATCCACAACACGGAAGTTTACGCTATAGGTTCCAGGCGTAGTGCAATCCAAATCGCTGGTTACTACCACCTTGCTGGTTAAGTCCCCTTCCGTTGGATCCGCCGCTTTATAAGTGGTATAGGCCGATTCCGACCAGCAGCCCTTGGCCGATGATGCGTTCTTCTCTACCCGTACTACCGCATCCCCCAATAAGGTAATTACCGGTGCGCGTTTATCGTTCTTCAACGTAATTCCGTAGTCTTCAAACTCCCCTACAATGTTTACTCCACACGATGTATTGCTAAAGCCTCCGTAAGAGGTAGCTACTCGCATGCGGGTTACCCCTTCAAAGCAATCCTTCAAATCCGGTACGCGGAATTTTGCATTGGCCTTGGTCCCACTGATGGTACCTGAGCTCAATATCATTTCGTTATCGGAAAACACACCATCGATGTTGTAATCAATCCAGGCCTTGAAGTTCGCAGTGTTGGAGTTGGTTCGGCGGGTTAATATCACGCTGTACTCAGACCCATAACTCAATGCAATATTGAAGTTATCGGTATAATCCGTATAGCTAGACTCGCCCACCGCGGAGGTGTTTTCCAATAAACTTACGCTGTCTTGCAACAATTCCACTTTTGAAATCGCTACGTCACTGGACAACATGTCCGTAGTAGGTACGCAATATTTTACTGCAATTACGTACTTCGTCTTGATTACTTTTTTCTCCGTAGCCGCTCTGCCTCCCGCTGCGTTCCATGCACGCAAGGTGAAGGTATAAGCACCCCCTGCATTGAATATCAATTGGGGGTTACGACTGCCTGAATTGGAGGTTCCTGCATAGGAGAACGTGGCAGGGAATATGCTCCACTCAAACCGGGATGCGTAATCTGTATTGGTAGTTAAGGTGATCGACTCCCCTACTTTGGGTCGCAAGTTGCTTGCCGTAAAGTCCAGTTCCTTCGGTTCGGTTGGCGTAATTACGGTGATATTTTTACAAGCAGTATCGTTTCCGTTACATACCTCAGCAATCAAACATACTTCGAAGGTTCCGTCTGTTCCGAAGGTGTGCGTATACGCTGCTTCGCCTTGGCCATACCCATCGGTACCGTCGATCATCCAGTTATAATTTACAATCCCTTGGGCTTCTTTTACCGCTTCGGTGAATATCACGTCCGCTCCGTTACCCACAACCAAATAAGGTGTAGTGAAATCCGATTTGGGTTGTTTAGTTGGGAATAATTCTGAGTCCCAAATAGCAATGAATCCGCTGTCGTTGTTTGCACTGTTGGATTCAAAGGTGATGTACATCGATCCGCTGAATGCTTTAAATACTGAACTGCGCAATACCGATTGGTTTACGCCTGTAATACCCCCCGCTGGAGTAAGTTCTTTACCACTCTCGTCGGGTCCGTCATAAATACGCAAACGATCACCGCCATCGCCCAACGATAACTTCAATTGGGTAAACGTCAATCGAATCTCTTTTGCTCCGCAAGGCAATATTTTAAAGTAGTCGATGCTGGTTTTACGGTTGTTTCCGTAGTTTACATCCCTGCCTCCGTTATCGTACAATATACCCCCTTGGTTGGTGGCTAGGTGGTTAGGACCTAACAAGAATTCTCCGGGAGGTACTACTTCTATATAACGTGATTTGCATACTTTGCTGCTTGGACCTACGTCGTTAGAGGAGGTAAGACATACTTCCCACCAACCCTCTTCGTCAAAGGAAAAGAATGGGTTTTGTTGGGTAGACGTATATACAATTGCGCCCGATGGAGAGGTAGCTGTCCAATCCCATTTATAGGCTCCGTTGGTACTTAAATCAAATAGCTGCGCTTGGTAAAACACTTCCACCTGGTTGGTTCCTGCGATGAAATCCGCTACCGGTGCCATGGTTGGCTTTTCGATTTTTACCGATTTTACAATAGAATCTTTCAATCCACAGAACTCTTGGTTTAACTGTACGTTATAGAACCCAATGTTAGACCAGCTCGCTCTGCCCTTAGGACCTGCAGTAGTTACCGGTGTAGCACTGCTGAACTTCCATGTCTGTGCATAGGCACTGGTGGTAGATGTGGAGTTAAATGTAATCGGGGTCTTGATGTAGTTAGGCCCTACCGGAACCGTGAAATCCGCTTGAGGTGGGTTTACCGCCTTCACGTTGATTTCAAAGTCCATGATGTTGCCCTCGTTGGCTACACTGCCGCATCCCTGGCTGGGTAAAAACGACAAATACATACAACGAATACGCAAAATCCGCTTGCCCGCTGGGAAATTTCCGCAGGGGATTTGCAATTGCGCTGTTTTTGTTGTGTTGGATGCAACCTGACCGATTGGACCATTCGCTTTACCAATACACTCGGCCGCCGAAAAACTGTTATCCCCGTCCATATCGATCCAAACACCCGCATATTCTGCATAGTTACACGTGTTCTCGATAGTGATGGTAATTAACTCACCGGGAGTAACATCCATAATAGCTCCATTGGTCATGAGCTTATTGGATGGACCGGTATTGTTACAGTTCAAGCCACTGTAACTAGCAGTTGTCCCTGCCGCATTTTTGATGATAACACCGGAAAACCAATCCAGCGAACATCCCGTAGTGTTCGATGCACTGCAAATTTGTGCTTCAGACTGGCCAAACCAAAGTCCGAAACTACAAGCTAACAGTGCTGCTCGAATTTTCGTAAAAGTAATTTTCATACGTATAAATTGGGTTAATTTTTTATTGAAAAACATTGCAAAATAGAGGTAGAAATGCACCCAAAAAAGAACATAAAATCTATCGCACACCCAATAAAAACAAGCAGTTACAAACTACTAAAAAAAATATTCGTATAGATTTTTATGATTTATTTGAAACGGAATTTTAACCCATGTATGAGTTATGTAAAAAATCTATAACAAGTAATTAAAAAAGATAATTTTTAGAATAAAAATGAACTAAAAGTGAACTCAACTTTATCGAAGAAAAGACGGTACACTAAAAAAAAATAGCACCCTAAAAAAGTGCTATTTTTTACAATACAATGACAATATTCTTTAACAATCAAGCCATCATCCTTGGGACCATCTAACCGATAATTCCACCAAAACATCGGAGCTTTTCTTCATATCCTGAACACTTACAAATTCGTGTTTACCATGGTATGCCATTTCACCCGTAAACAGGTTAGGGCAAGGCAAACCCATAAAGCTTAGTCTACTTCCATCGGTACCACCGCGAGCTCTTGTTAATTTAGGCTCTATGCCAACGGCTTTAATGGATTCAATAGCATATTGAGAAATACGAGGGTCTTTATCCACTACCTCTTTCATATTTCTGTATTGTTCAACAATTTCTATTTCAGCGGTTGCACCTGGCCAACGAGAAATACAATCGTTCATCAAACGAGTTAATTGAGCCTCGTGTTCTGCCAACTTCGACGTCTTAAAGTCTCTCACTATAAATTGTACCCATGCATGTTCTGCTACGCCACCCATGGTCACTGGGTGAACAAACCCTTCGGTACCTTCAGTAGTTTCAGGACTCCAAGAATCCTTAGGCAATGAATCCATAAAATCAGCCGCTACTTTCAAGGCATTTACCAATTTGCCTTTGGCGTATCCAGGGTGAGCACTAATGCCATAAAAATGAACCTTTGCCGCATTGGCACTGAAGGTCTCATCTTCGTAACAACCCCGTTCACTGGCATCCAAGGTATATCCGATATCGGCCCCTAACTTATTCATATCCAATTTATCTACTCCTCTTCCTATTTCTTCATCGGGGGTAAATAATACTCGAATATCTCCATGCGGTAAGGAAGGATTTTCTACCATCCGCTGAACAAAATCCATGATTACGGCGATACCCGCTTTATCATCGGCTCCCAATAAGGTGGTACCGCTGGCGGTAATAATATCATCGCCAATTCGCTCCAACAGATACGGATGATCTTTGGGTGAAATCATCTGACTTGAATCATCGGGCAATACAATATCGCCTCCCTGATAGTTTTTGTGAATGATTGGCTTTACACCTGTGCCTGAGCAGTCTGGAGAGGTATCCATGTGTGCGCAAAAACACAACACGGGTTTACCAGCGCCTGTATTGGATGGCAGGGTTGCAAACACATACCCAAATTCGTCCATGTATGCATCAGACAATCCCAAATCCAACAATTCTTGAACCAATACTCTGCCTAAGTCCTTTTGTTTTTCTGTACTGGGGAACGAAGTGCTATTGGGATCGCTTTGCGTATCGATTTTTGCATATTCGCAAAAACGCTGTTCGATGGTTTTACTATTCATTTAAATTACGATAAATCGATTAAACTAAATCGGTTAAACTCATTTCCAAGGCTTTTGCACTTAGACCGGTACTCTTAGGATTAAATTGATGCAAACGCATGATGCTGGAACGAATAATGCCACTTACATCTTTAAAAATTGCGGTATCAGTAACTTCTGCGTCTTGCTTCATTAGATATCCAAAGACACGAGCCATTCCGCAGTTAGCAATGAAATCAGGAACCACAGCAAATTGAGAGTCCGCCAATTGAGAAATAGGCCCCATAAAAATCTCTTTATCAGCAAACGGTACGTTTGCACCGCAACTCACTACCTCAATGCCTGCTTTAGCCATACGCAAAACTTGGTCCTCTGTAACCAATCTGCTTGCTGCGCCTGGAATGAAAATCTCTGCAGGTAAATCCCAAATTTTGGCATTTACTTCCTCAAAACTCATCATACCCTCGCACTTTAACGCATTGCCATCTCTGTTTAAAAACAACTCAACTACTTCCTCATATCCCAATCCTTTGGGGTTGATTATTCCGCCATTTCTATCGATAATTCCTCCGATTCTCACTCCGTATTTGGTTAAATAAAATGCTGCCGCTGCCGCTACATTTCCCCAACCCTGGATGATAGCTAATTTACCATTAAGGAAACCACCGTACACCTCATAATAATGCCTAACCCCTTCTGCTACACCCCAACCCGTAATCATATCGGCGATGGTATATCCGCGATCTAAAGCAGGTGTTAGCTCAGCATTCTCAATGGGCAACAAAACTCCTTTTTGCAATCGGCCGATGGCTTTCAACTTGTCTTCTCGGGTATAGGTAGTTAGATGACCATTCACTACCCCCTCCTGCGGATGCAAAATATCTAATGCCGCCGTCATGGGAATCACTTCGTGAATTTCATCCACGTTTAAATCGCCCCCTGTACCATAGTAATTCTTCAATAACGGTTTAACCGCTTTATACCAACGTTCCAACACTCCTTTCTTTCGGGGATCGGCAGGATCGAAATTAATTCCGCTTTTTGCACCACCAATTGGTGGACCAGCAACCGTGAATTTAACCTCCATGGTTTTAGCCAAACTCTCTACCTCTCGTTGATCTAACCCAACTCTCATTCGAGTTCCACCCCCAGCAGCACCGCCGCGAAGCGAATTAATCACCACCCAGCCTTCGGCCTCGGTTTCACTATCTTTCCAAGAAAATACGATTTCCGGTTTTTTGCCTTCAAATTTGGCAATAAGTTGTTGCAGTTTGCTGGACATATTTATCTAATGAGATTCCTAACTTAGTTATTTTGAAATACCTGTTACTTCTATAATTCAAATTTTCATTTGAGATACTGAACTCTATACTAATAAGTGCTGAACTTAAAATAGTTGTTATTTTCCGATGAGCGATGAAAAGTCGCCATCCAATGAACCCGCTACGTGATCCATTTCCGCTCCCGTTGCACTTGCTTTAATATTCACGCTATTGGATACTCTTGCAGCACCCAATAATGCGAATATTAACGCCTCTTTGTAGTTCACTAATTTCGCATCCGGAACCACAATATTGGCTTCGGTTTCAGAACGCAAATAATCTACCAATGTAGTATTAAATGCCCCACCGCCCGTAACCAGCACCGAACACTCGTGCATCGGCTTTTGCGTTAGAGACTCCATCGCTAACTTTACTTGTATCGCCACGTGCATTACCAAGGTTTTCATTCTGTCTTCTACCGGCTGATCGTCAAAATCACGCACCAAATGCCAGAAATTCTTGTTTATCCATTCTCTGCCCAAGCTCTTGGGATACGATTTGCTGTAATAGGGTATTTCGTTTAATGCGTTTAATAATGGATATATCACGCTTCCCTTTTCGGCAATTTCCCCGTCTACATCGTAAGCTTGATCCAATTCTCTAGCCAATCGGTTTAGGACGATATTGCAAGGGGCAATGTCGAAGGCAATTCGCCTACCCCCATGGTGTGCCGAAATATTGGAAAACCCACCCAAATTCAAACAAAAATCATATTCGTTAAAAAGCAATTCATCTCCAAAAGCCACCAACGGAGCGCCTTCACCTCCCAAAGCAACATCGGCTCTTCGGAAATTACTTACCACCGGGATTCCGCAGAAAGAACTCAAGGTTGCGCCATCGCCAACCTGAGCCGTTAACCACTGACCGGGTGCATGAAAAATGGTATGACCGTGTGAAGCCACCAAATCGATTTCCTGTCCGGTCTCTTTGATGAATGCCGATACCAACTCTCCCAAATATCGACCATAGAATATATCGGTTTTCGCATACAACTCGGCATTTTGATACCGCAACTGAGACAATCGAATTCTCCAAGTTTCGTTATACGGAATGGTTATTCCTTGTATGATTTCCCCCTTCCAACCGGAAGCACTTTTTTCAACATTACATAGCGCCAAATCCACCCCATCCATGCTGCTCCCACTCATTATTCCTAATACTTTCATGCTATTTTACCCTTGTTTAAACCGCAAATTTAACCACAATGAACTCGTTTTTGATGGTTTTTTTGTAACTATGCGGACGAACCCTTGATTATGAAACGCAAAGATTTTTTCAAAAAAGGACTCGGAGCCGCTGTAGCCACTACATTTATACCCAATCCATGGCTCCTTGGGAACACAGATAATACCTCCATTTTCCCCGACGATTTATCCAAAGATTCACCCAACAATCCCAATAGCTTACTTGATACAAACGAAAATTCCAATATCAACGAATTTCCAACCTATTTCCAGTTAGATAATCCCTTATCACCCGATTGGAACAGAGTTCGAAGTGAGTT
>CAYUNO010000067.1:8123-10653 GCA_964446075.1 uncultured Flavobacteriaceae bacterium
TTCCCATCAATCCCAAAATCACCTTCTTAAACAACGGTACGATGGGAATAACTCCCGCACCCGTGTTGAAATCTCTGAACAACGCCTTTCAACATGCCGCCTCCGAAGCCGCTTACCCCCATGCCGATGGTTCATTAGAGAAATTAATTGCCGAAATTACCGGTGCTAAGGATACGGAAATAGCTATTACCAAAAATGTAAGCGAAGGCGTAAATCTCGCTTGTTGGGCCATGGACTTAAAAGCCGGTGACGAAATTCTTATAACCAAACACGAACACGTGGGAGGCTGTGCACCTTGGCTGCACCGTGCACAAATGGATGGGGTTAAATTGGTGGTTGTTGAGTTAGGTTCAGATGCAACATCTACCTACGCCAATTTCGTTGCGGCCGCCACCACCAAAACCAAAGTCTTAGCCATACCTCACATCCCTTGCACCATCGGTCAAATTTTACCCATTAAAGAATTATGCTCTTGGGCAAAATCCCGTGGTATTTTAACCGCCATCGACGGAGCCCATCCCCTAGGAATGGTACAATTCAACATCAAAGAATTGGGATGCGATTATTACAGCGGTTGCTTACACAAGTGGGTACTCGGCCCCTTAGGAACCGGTTGGTTTTATGCATCAGAGGAAATATTGGCTAAATCTGCAATCCGACACGTTGCGGCCTATTCCGTTGATAAATTTGATATGAGTACTACGCCCCCAAGCATGGGTGATTTGGTGAATAAAACAGGTCGATACTCGTACGGGACCTTCAGTGGCCCCCTCTATACAGGAGCAAAAACAGCATTGAAATTCTACCAACACCTTGGTGTGAAATCCGTTGAAACCCGGGTTAAATATTTATCTGCCGTGGTATATTACCACCTGTTGTGTATAAATCAAAATACCATCAAGTCCTTAGCCGATAGCAATTCCAAAACCAAATCCACTGCTAAAAAATTGCCTTCCATCGTACCCTCATTGGAAGATTGGTTGCGTTATCACTTTGGAAATCAATCGTGGATACCATCTAGTGCCGGAATGGTCAATGGAATCTCCACTGGAAATACCAAATCGGCAGCCATTGCAAACACAATAAGCAATCAAGCCATAATGCAATGGGCAATTAAACACCAAAAATCCCCACTACTAGAAATCCTAACCCCATTTGAATCCCAATCCCGTGGAGCTCAAATTGGATTTAGAATTGCATCCGATAAAAAACCGTCTTTTAGCCAAAAATTCTGCGATTATGCCCGAAGCAAAGGAATGATTTTACGATACGTTGGGGAAAATAATATCGATTGTGTTCGGGTTTCTACCCATTACTACAACCAATTGGATGAAATTAATGTATTCATTTCCCATTTGAAAGACTTTTTCAAACAGGAACAATTGGGATAAAGGCACAAGGATTTACCTTTGTAATGCATGACCCAACAAACTGATTTTGTAAACGAATTTAACGCGCGTTGGGAAGTAGGATTTGATACATTTACCCTAACCACATCCGGTACCACAGGCACTCCGAAGCCTTGGATTCTTCATCGTCATTACCTGGAATGGAGCGCACAAAGTACGAGACTTGCCTGGCTACAAGGCTTACCATTGCACCAGTATTGTTTTTTACCTACCTGGAAAACCGCCGGTTTCATGCAGCTAGTGCGAAGTAAAGTTTGGGATCAGCCCATTGAAGTTTTCGAACCTAAAACCAACCCATTATTAGACGTAATACCTAACGGTGGAATCACCTCCATAACGCCCATGCAATTGTCTGTAATTTTACAAGATGATCGCAGCATTGAAAATTTAAATCGATTCGATGCCGTGTTAATAGGTGGTCAGTCGCTTTCTCCAGATTTACAATTCCAGTTAATTGAACAATGTCCCTACCCAAAATTCATCGAAACTTTCGGCAGCACGGAAACAGCCTCGCATTTTGCAGGTAGAGTTATTTCCATTGGAAATCATTTAGTCAACGCAACAGATAATCACCAGAAATCGCTTCCAAAATCCCAACCCATTACGAAATCGGAAGATTACTTCACAGCAACACCGGGAACAGATATTAGATCCAATCCATTCACCGGACAATTAGAAGTAAAAAACCCTACTACACAAAATCAATGGCTAACCACCAACGATTTAGTCGAAATACTAGGACCCTCATCGTTTCGTTGGATAGGCCGAAAAGACCTAATTATTAATACCGGTGGAATCAAAGTACAAATTGAGCCGTTGGAATCACAAATCTCGTTCTTAACCGGATGGCCGATTGGCAGTTTCTATGTAGTTGGGAAACCCGATTCTGTATTGGGAGAAAAAATAATTTTAAATACGCTACACAATGTGGATTTGGGTCAATTAGAATTCTTATTCTCCAGCTTACCCCCCTATCACCAACCCAAAGAAATCTATAAGGTTAATAGGATTCCTTTAACTGAAACCGGCAAAATTCAACGGAAAATGCCAGTACTGTAAGCCATTAATGCGATAGGTAGAACATAAGACAACACCTTAATCCAAAAAGATCGCTTAATGAG
>CAYUNO010000068.1:0-10071 GCA_964446075.1 uncultured Flavobacteriaceae bacterium
GTAACCATGGCCATCAGGCCCTGGCTTTCCCCTTTATTATTAAGAAAACCAATCTACTTCCAGAATAGTAATGGTATTTTCATTATTCCCATCCTGCTACTCGCTAATTTATGTTTGGGATTATATTATAATTTATCCATTTGGTATAAGCTGTCGGGCCACACCAAAATGGGCGCCGCAGTTGCTGGGATTGGCGCCATGATTACCATCGTGGGAAATTATTATGGTATTCCACAATTCGGATTTACTGCCAGTGCTGTTACAACATTGGTTGCCTATGGAACCATGGTTATCGTCGCTTATTTGGCCGGACAAAAATTTTATCCCGTGCCCTATCAACTACCCTTACTGTTAATGCTATTGGTGGTAGCTACTTTGCCCATCACAGCCCTGTACTACAACCCATTGGAATGGGGTGAATATCAACTAAATGTAGGTCGATTAGCTGCCGTAGTCCTGTTTGCCGCAGTAGTTTTCTTAGTCGAAAAATGGGTTCCAAAAATCCCGATGACTGAAGGAAAATTTAAGATGAATCAATCCGATCTAGAAAACACTACTACGTAAAACACTACTACGTAAAACACTACCAAATAATATACTTCAACTTAAAATATTACAATTTACGTCCAAGAATAAATACGATCCTCAAATCATTAATTAGTTAATAAATCCCCTAATTACTAACAACAATTAACTCGATCCTCTAATGAACAACGGAATAAATACACTTGAAATACCTATAATTAATAAATCCAAACACGCCTTACCGAGCTATCAAACTCCACAATCCGCAGGCATGGATTTACATGCAAATATCGAAGAGCCTGTTCATTTGTTACCCCAACAGCGTAAGCTGATTCCAACCGGTTTGTTTATTGAATTACCTCAAGGCTACGAAGCCCAAATTCGACCCCGTTCCGGACTTGCTTTTAAACACGGAATCACCGTTTTAAACTCTCCAGGAACCATCGATGCGGATTACCGTGGAGAAATAAAAATTTTACTCATTAATCACGGCGATCAACCCTTCACCATCCAAGACGGAGAGCGAATCGCACAAATGATCATCGCCAAACACGAAACAATTCGCTGGGCAATCACCGATACCCTCAATTCCACCGAACGCGGCGATGGCGGATATGGCTCCACCGGAAAACAACCCTAATCAACAAAGTAAACCTTTCCGTAACAAATCCTTAATCGCATTGAGGTATGATTTACTTGGGTTTTAGTATCTTTGCACCTCGTTAACAATTGCTTAATCCCTGATGAAACTGATTATCCCGATGGCCGGCATGGGCAAAAGAATGCGCCCGCATACCTTAACTACTCCCAAGCCTTTGATCAAAGTTGCTGGTAAATCCATCGTTAATTGGCTCATCGAAGATATCGCCGCTGTTTGTGGAGATACCATTACCGACATTGGTTTTGTAGTAGGAAGATTTGGAGAGGCTGTTGAAAAAGAACTAATACAAATTGCTGAATCCGTAGGTGCTACAGGTAAAATATTCTACCAAGATACCGCCGAAGGTACTGGTCATGCCATCCTTTGCGCCAAAGAATGCTTGCAAGGGGAAGTAATCGTTGCATTTGCCGATACCCTATTTCGCACCAACTTTAACCTCGATAAAACCAAAGATGGAGTTATTTGGGTACATAAAGTAGCTAATCCATCTTCATTTGGGGTAATTAAATTCAACGATGACAACATCATCACCGATTTCGTTGAAAAGCCAACCGAGTTTGTTTCAGACTTAGCAATCATAGGTATTTACTATTTCCAAAGCGGTGAAACCCTGCACAAAGAATTGCAGTACTTGATCGATAATGATATCCGTGAAAAAGGTGAGTATCAACTTACCAACGCCATGGAAAACATGAAGAACAAAGGCATGCAGTTTGTACCAGGTGCCGTAGACGAGTGGTTAGATTGTGGCAACTATTCCGCTACCGTGTACACCAACCAACGAGTACTGGAAAATAAATCCCACCTATTCAACCCTCAGGCAACCGCCTTTGGCGAAAATGTGACCATCCATCCACCATGTTTCATCGGCGAAAATGTATCTTTGAATAATTGTACCATCGGTCCACACACCAGTATCGGGAATGGAACCAAGGTAAACAATGCTACCATCAAAAATTCAATCGTACAGGAAAATTGCAGCATACAAAACTTCAACTGCCAAAACTCCATGATTGGAAATGCCGTTTCCATCGACGGAAACTCCATGGAATACTCACTCAGCGATTTCTCCACCATCGGAGCCTAATCACCACCTACCTTACTAACGTCTCAAAAAACCTAACTTTTTCTAAAATCTCCTACTTGGTTGCATTCGTTGTCCGAATAGCACTCATTCTTGTTGCTTATGCTTCGGCATCCATCAACGCACAAGCAGTTTTTCCGCAACAGGAACAGGCTGACCCTTCCACCGTTACCACCATACCAGAAAACCTTGCATTAAAAAAAGCCGTATTAGAAGCCGAAGCCTTATATACCCAAGAGAAATACAACGAAGCCACCAAGGCCTACGAAAAATTGCTAGAAAAACACAAAGAAGCTTGGATTTATTATCGATTGTCGACCCTGTACCAAAATAAAATACAGAAAACGCTGGTTGATGATGCCGCCAAAGATCCAACCACTGTTAACCAACTGCATTTTCAAACGGTAAATTCAGCCGAAAATGCCGTAGAGCTGCAGCCCAAAAATCATATTTATCTTATACATTTGGCTGACTTGTACAGCAATACACTACCTCATAAATCGGCTAATCTGTACCAACAAGTAATTCGATTACAGCCCCGTAGTTCAACCTTGTACGTCATGGCTGCAGAGCACGCTGCCAAACAAATACGATTTTTACCTACCACAAATACCGCTAAAACGCCTACTACAACGTCCCCCTTTACCGATACCCTGCTAAGCATCGCCCAACAATATAAAAAGCAATTTGGCATTAACGCCGCCTATGTGGAAATGGCCCTATATGCATACAATCGCATGCCAGGGAAAGAAGCCGCCAAAGACAGCTTAGTAAATCAGTGGAATGCCATTCGATTTCAACAAATAATCGCTGCTCCTTCAGAAAAAATTTCAACAAACACCCAAAATTCCGCCACCCCAAAAACAACTGAAACTACAGCCCCAAATTCATCAGAGCCGCAAATACCAGGAGATCCTATTCAGTCTAACGAACTTTCCAAGCAGTCTTCACCCATCTCCGTCCAACCGACTCCAACAAATCAAACCCTTCCCTATATATCCCAGAAAATACATCAATCTGAACTGTTGTTTCGATGTGCACGATTGTATCACCTTATCCATTTCCCCGATCAACAACAAAAAGTAAAAGAGGAGTTCAATTCCTTGGAAGAAGATTACCCCTATTTGGATTGGTCGATTTCAAAAACATACGTCGATAAATTATCGCAAAATCCACAAGCAGAATATCCTATTACCTGGCCCAACCCCTCGCAATTGATTACAATAAATCCTGCATCGGCATTAATAATTTGGCAAAATATTGAATATCTTTCCCTACACTTGAACACTGCAGTTGCTCAATATCAGCCATTTCTTCAATCATTAGACGCCCTCGAAAAGCAACAATCCGTAAACCCTCAAAACTATAAACAACTGGTTATTATAATAGAACACCTGTTAAAAACGTTTAATAGTAATACGGAATCAGCTAAACTACTTCCTCACCTCGATAAATATAAAAAACTCGAAGATTTCAAATAGTAAATTACACCGTTCTGGCATTGAATTTGACAACCAATACACCAACCATGCAATCGCTCATCTCCTCCATAAAATTAATCGCCCTAGGTACACTCTTAGTTACAACTGCTTCCTTAAATGCACAAACTATTTCCGGCGATTTAAACAGCAATAAAATTATTGGTCAAACCTATTCCATTCCTGTGGCCAATGAACAATGGAATCACTTAGCAGCACGGTATGACGTGAATATCGATATGGGGAAAATGCCACTCGCAGGTGCGTTTTCAATCCGAATGAAACGCGATTCTATTCTTTGGTTCAGCGCTTCTGCTGCCGTATTAGGCATCCAAATCGCCAAGGGTGTTATTACCCAGGATACCGCAAAAATTCAAGATTTATATAATAAAAAATACTATTGCATCCCAACTTCGCAGTTAAGCGACATGATTGGTACACCGTTGGGATTAAAACAATTACAGGCCCTATTTCTAGGTCATGCGCTCGTGGACACCGGTACATTAAAATTCGTAAAACCCGGGTACGAAAGCTTCGAATCACCCATCGGCGAATCAGCATTTTCTATCCTTACCGTATTGATGAATAGCACCCGAACCATTGAAAAATCGCTCATTGCCTCTCCTACCAATCCCAATACAAGCTGCACCATTGGTAACACCGGATTTGAGAAAAGAGAGAACACCAATTTACCCACCAGAATTCAGGTAAAACTGAAAGATGAAGAAAATACTGCACAGTTAGATTTTTCGTTAAAAACAGCTCGTTTCGATGCCATACCTTCGTACCCATTCAGTGTCCCTGCTGGATATGAAACCGTAAATACCCTTGGTGGAAATAAACCGAAATAGAAAAAGCAATCACAATTGGCAAGCTGCACTTGAAAAATTGCGCTGTTCCATCCAAAACGTACAAACACCCTTAGTCAAATTTTTTGGGGTATTTCTAATTTTTGTTTTCATATTTACGCAAATCCTTTGGGCTGGAAATCCTAATAGAAAACAACTAGAAGCCAAACGCAAACGCATGCAGCGAGAAATCGCTGAACAGAAAAAAATGCTGCGTTCTACCCAAAAGGAAAAGTCAGCAACACTGTCCAACTTAACTGCATTAAACCAGATTATTCAACAAAGGCAAGAAGTAATTAACGATATCGCCAGCGCCATCTCTTCCGTTTCCAAAGACATTAATAACAACAGTGTTTTGTTAGACTCCTTAACCAAGGAATACCAAAACCAACAACGGAAATTGAAAAAAACGGTACTTCAAGCCTATAAATCACGCAAAAATGGAAAAGAAATTGCCTTCGTACTGTCGGCAAGGTCGTTTTCCGAAGCCATGAGACGCTGGACCTACCTGAAAAAAATATCTACCTATCGTAAACATCAAATTGTAACTATACGGGAACAATCTGCCCAATTGCAAGCCATTATTGCTCAGCTGGAAGGTACCAAAGTAGAAAAAACGATATTACTTAAAGAAAATGAAAGCGAATCGCGGGAATTAGAAGCCGATAAAAAGGAAAAACAAAATTTAGTTAAAGAATTAACAGAACGGGAACAAGAAATCCGACAAAAAATCAAACAAAATGAGGCGGCTATTGCTAAATTAAATAGCGAAATCAATCGAATCATTCAACGAGAGCTTACAAAAACCCGAAAATCATCGGCTAAAAAAACCTCCTCGTCCTCCAAAACATCTACATATAGCGCTAACCTATCGGCTGAGGCAAAAGCCCTATCAGGTTCCTTCGCCAAAAATCGGGGCGACCTACCCTGGCCAACCACCGGCGGGTATATTTCTCAATCTTTCGGCGTGCATCAACACCCCGATCTTGAAGATATTCAAATGGTTAATAACGGTGTGGACATTACAGCCCCACGCGGTTCTGCCGTGAGTGCCGTTTTCCAAGGTACCGTGAGTGCCATACTCAATATTCCTACCCAGGGAATCGCAGTAATTGTTAGCCATGGCGAGTATTTTACGGTTTATTCCCGATTAAGCATGGTTTTCATCGAAAAAGGACAAATTATCCGAATGGGCCAACATATTGGTAAACTCATGACCGATGACGAAGGCAAAGCCGTTCTTAATTTCCAAGTTTGGTACGGCCAAGAAAAACAAAACCCGCAAAATTGGTTGCGAGGTCGATAACTGTATATTTGTACTATGGAAACCGTAGCAGTAATTGGCGCGGGTGTCATGGGTTCCGGAATCGCTTTATGTGCTATTCAATCGGGCTATCCAACACTCTTGTTTGATGTGAATGCACAATCCCTGGAAAAAGGCGTAAAACACATCGAAAAACAGCTTGCCATTGCCGTTGAAAAAGGGAAAACTACCCAAGAAAAAGCCGATATCGCATTGCAGCGATTATCCACTACTACAGATAAAAATCAATTAATAGCCAGCTTCATCATCGAAGCTGTAATTGAAAAACTATCCGTAAAACAAGAACTATTCACGCACCTGGAATCCATCAATTCACCGCACTCGATTTTAGCCACCAATACCTCCTCCATTCCCATCACCCAAATTGGCGCTCCCTTAAAACACCCCGAACGACTAGTGGGTGTGCATTTCTTTAACCCGGCACACATCATGAAGTTAGTGGAGATTATTAAAGGTGCCGCCACCAGCCCAGATATCGCCAAGGCCGCTTATAACTGGGCACTTAGCCTCGGTAAAACCGCTGTATATGCCGAAGATGCTCCTGGATTTATTGTGAACCGTGTAGCCCGACATTATTACGTTGAATCCTTAAAAATTCTTGAAGAAAATGTAGCCGATATTCCGCAAATCGATAACCTATTGCAAGCTTCTGGATTCAAAATGGGCGCATTTAGATTAATGGATTTGATAGGAGTGGATACAAATTTCTCGGTTACTTCGTCCATGTACCAACAGTTTCATTACGATCCCAAATTCCGACCTTCCCGAATTCAACAACAAAAGGTGGATGCGGGCCATCACGGCCAAAAAACCAAAATTGGATTTTATAGTTACGAGTAAATTTTTAGCGTAAATTTTCCGTTAACAATACGTGCAATGAAGAAGTCTAAAATACTAACAGCTTTACTAGCCATCGCCACGATGGCAGGGATGTTATTGGTTTCTTCTTGCGATTCCAACAACCAAAGAATTGAAAATATACCCAAGGGACCTGTAAACATAACCATCGACCTAAACCTTCCATCGTATCAACATCTTTGGGGCCCCGGTACCTATGCTTACCTGGAAGGGGGTGTAAACGGAGTAATTTTAACCCACGATTTTGATGGAACATGGTATGCATTTGAACGTACCTGCGCATTTGAACCGTTAGGAAATTGTGCGCAAATCTGGGGCGATTCCATAGAAATGAATTTACGTTGTGGAAAATGGAATAACAACGAGTTTTCCTCTTGTTGTGGTTCGGCGTTTATGCTCAATGGATTTCCTATCAAGGGCAAGGCAAGATCCCGTTTAGCACCCTACTTTGTTTCCCAATCGGCCAATATCGTACAAATTGTAAATTAATTTGCCTCTACGGGATAAACAATTCCCATAGAAATGAATTTTCACCCTAATGTCATGAAGGATGAAAAAAATGGGCAAAATTTGTGAAAAATCTTTTTTTTGTAATCGCATTTCTTATATTTGTCAACTACTAAAATACCCTGTAACTAACCCTATATGCAGATACATTACTTTAAACATTCATTTCTTGCACTTACTGCCTTAGTAAGCTCCGCAGCTGTGAACGCCCAATCTCCGGGCTCTCACTCCTTGGAGATTCAAGGTGGATTGCGCGAGTATTCCGGTGACTTAGGTTCGTCTATCGGATTTCAACGCAGACCCGATTATCAAGGGGGTGGCGTTAATTTCGCATATTACATCAACGAGAAAATCGATGGATTAGCGGCTTTTTCTTTTGGCGACGTAGGTTTTGCACGCCATTGGGAAGGTGAAAATTGGCAATTGCCGGATTATGCTCGCTACCAATCCTTTAGAGCAAATACTGCTGATTTAACCTTAGGAGCTCGTTTCAAAATATTATCAGAAGAGTCTGCCTTTCAACCCTATGTGCAAGCAGGTATTGGCGGTTTTTATTGCTTCAGCCAAGTAATTTGGGGTCCTAGCCCATACGTAAAAGACGAATACGATCCAATTTTAACACGTAAGCCTGCCATGACCGATATCAATGCAGCTGTGCAAGGCGGAGCAGGTTTTAAATTCTTCTTCTCTGAAAAACTAGCTTTGCATTGGAACTTCACCGTTACGTATACCATGAGCGATATGTGGGATGGTGCAAATAATGCCGTTCCAGATCCCGTACACCCACCTACACACAAATTGTGGCGTACAAACGACATGTGGTCGTTCCATAACATTGGTTTCTCCTATGCCATGGGCGGAAGCGGTGGTGGTACCGCTCGTGTTTCTAGATCTCGCGGTGGTGATGTTTCTGTTGGAAAAGTGCGCGACGAAGATGAAGACGGCGTTTACGACAAATACGATAAATGTAAAGGTACGTTACCTCAACACCGCAAATACGTAGATAGCTTGGGCTGTCCAGTAGATTCTGATGGCGATGGTATCTTGGATGGCGACGATAAATGTATCGATGAAAAAGGAACACCCGAATTCAAAGGTTGTCCTGACACAGATGGTGACGGTATCGAAGATCGTTTAGATGCTTGTCCGAAAGTGGCTGGTTTAGCTAAATTCAACGGTTGCCCTGATACAGATGGTGACGGTATCTCAGATAAAGATGATGCTTGTCCTACCGTTGCAGGTTTAGCTTCTATGAAAGGTTGTCCTGATACCGATGGCGATGGTGTAGAGGACGGTAAGGATAAATGTCCTACTGTTGCTGGTACTATCGGCGCTAACGGATGTCCAGACAAAGACGGCGACGGTGTTGGTGATGAAGAAGACAAGTGTCCTTCAGCAGCTGGTACTGCCGCAGGTTCAGGTTGTCCTGATACAGACGGTGATGGTATCTTCGATCACGAAGATTCTTGCCCTACCGTTGCAGGTACTGCTACCAACAAAGGTTGCCCAGACAAAAAGAAAAAGAAATAATTTCTGACATATAGTAAAAAGGTCGCTCCCAACAGAGCGACCTTTTTTTATTAATTTCATTTATGACAATACATTTTTAAGAATTACGATTATTAAATATTAAATGCTTGATTTATTAGATTAATTTTGATCAGATGAAAAACTACATTTCCATTATTCCAAGAAAAATTATATTCTTTATGCTTAAGTTTTGGAAGGATTCTTCCTTTTGGGATAATGTTCTTAAATTATCACTTTCAAAATTAAATTATGGAAACGGACAAGACTTGACAGAAAGTGGTGAGTTAAATGCACTTATTCAGATAAGAAATACTCATTTCAACCATCAGGAAAAATTGATTCTCTTTGATATTGGAGCGAATATTGGTAATTACTCTCTAAAACTAACTGAAATTTTGCACAACCAACCTAATGAAATATACGCTTTTGAACCTTCAGAAATAACTTTTCATCAATTACACAACAATGTAAAGAATCATACAAATATCATTTGTAAGAATTTTGGATTTAATGATACCGAATCAGTTTCAACTTTATACACAAATCAATCAGGATCAGGTATTGCTTCAATATATCAACGAAATCTCGAACACTTCGGCCTAAGTTTAAATAAATCAGAATCCATAGTTTTAAAAACAATTGATAATTTTTGTGATGAGGAAAAAATAGAAAAAATAGATTTGTTAAAACTTGATATAGAAGGGCATGAACTTAAGGCACTTCACGGTGCAAGTAATATGATAGCAAAGGGCAAAATCAATATTATTCAATTTGAATTTGGTGGATGTAATATTGATTCAAGAACCTTCTTTCAAGATTTTTATTATTTGTTACAACCTCAGTATAATATTTATCGAATACTCAAAAACAATCTTTTGTTAATCGAAAATTATAATGAATCATTAGAAATCTTCTTAACAACCAATTATTTAGCTATAAAGAAATAATACAAATGGAAATATTGTGGTCTTGGAAATCCGAAATGCAATCACAGGTAGTCAAACAACTGAATCTCCTTCAAAACGATATACTCCACCAATTATCATTTTCCGACAACAAAAAACTACTTACTTATACCCTTACAAAATATCCGCATACGCTACCTAATTCTAATTGGATGGAATGGGATACCCCAGCGGGCTTAGTACCCGCTGAATATGATCAAATAAATATATTTCAGCAATCCATGGTGAAAATAGCACCAATGGACCCCCTAAATAGCCTCCAATTTTTAACTGACCAACATCTAACGGCCA
>CAYUNO010000069.1:0-10058 GCA_964446075.1 uncultured Flavobacteriaceae bacterium
TTTCCATCCCGATTATACCCAATAACCGTTCCATGGGGTTTGTCGTTAACGAAAATGGCCTCCTGCTCCAATTGACCATTATCGAAATACGTTAGCGATTGTCCTTCCCGAGACCCATTATTGTAATTCACTTTATACTTGGGAGTTACACCATCCTTGTGGAACCCTTCAATTAAACCATTCAGCGAATCGTTAAGAAAATAACCGCGAGTTTGATTTTTCTTCAAAGGCCCCATACCGATGTATTGGAAAGGTCCGTTTTTTCTGCCACCCGACCAGGTTTCCTGGGCCACGATGTTTCCTTTTTCATCGTATTCCTTAAAATAACCGTTCAACAAACCATTCACAATAGGAAATTCTTGGTAAATGCGATCATCCACCCAACGCGTAATGGCGGTTCCAGTGAAAGGAATGCCTTTGTAGGTAAAAGTGATGGGGTAAACCGAAGAATCGATCGTTAACGAGCTTAAATTCACCTTTTTGGGCTTGTTGGTCGGTTGGGAACTGATTGCGTTGGACCCTTGTGAGTTAGCCGAAGCCGCCGTTGGGGATGATGGAGTTGCCGAAGTAGCTGTTGCCGAAGACCCGGCTTTGGTGGCCGATTTTTGGGTAGTTGGCTTGGATTGTGCTATTGCCAAGTTAGACAATCCCAATAATAGCAAGCATAACAGGCTAAAAACCTTGATTGAATTTTGGATAAGCATGGATCGATAATGAACGTATTTCATGATACTCTAACGAAAATAACGAATGACTGTCGGTTTAATTTTCAAAATTACAGATGGTGATTACTTTTGCGGCATCGAATTATACACACATGGAGAATTTCGATTGGGTTAGAGACCTATGTACCTCTCTGCCGATGGTTACAGAGGAGTTTCCGTTTGATGCGGAGACGTTGGTATTTAAGGTGAGTGGTAAAATGTTCTGCTTGGGCGATGTTGGCAGTTTTGAAAGCATCGGACTAAAATGCGATCCCGCATATGCACTCGAACTCCGTGAGCAATATCCTCAAATTACCACCGGCCCCTACTTGGATAAAAAACATTGGAATTATGTGTATTTCGATGGGATGTCGATGGAATTGATAAAGTCGTTAATTTTGCATTCCTACGACCTTGTGGTACAAAAGTTGCCGAAAAAAATTCAAACGGAAATTCAACAATTGCGAGCCTAACAATGTCTAATTAAAAATAATCATGAAAAAAACAATCATAGCGATCGCTTCGTTACTGTTAGCCTACGGAGCTCATGCACAGAGCAAATCGGCTCCGGCGAAAGGGAAATCCAAGAGCAGCACCAGCAAAACGGCGGCTACCAACGGCAAATCGGGAAACAATGCTCCCGCAAAAGCACCTACTTCTTCAAGCAAAAAAATGGAACATACGTTAACAATTAATGGCAACCCGGTAGTAGTTTCCGACGGGATTTATGCTGAAATGAACACCACCAAAGGAACTATTTTATTAGAATTACATTACAAAGAAACGCCCATGACGGTGTGTAATTTTGTGGGTTTGGCCGAAGGGAAAATTGCCAACAACGCAAAACCTGCTGGAACTCCATTCTACGATGGATTGGCTTTCCACCGTGTAATTGCTAATTTTATGATCCAAGGCGGAGACCCTGCTGGAAACGGCAGTGGCGGACCCGGATATAAATTTGCCGATGAATTTGTACCCAGCTTAAAGCATACCGGTCCTGGTATTTTAAGTATGGCCAATGCCGGTCCTGGAACCAACGGTTCTCAGTTCTTTATCACTCACGTTCAAACAGCGTGGTTAGACGGAGCGCACACGGTTTTTGGTAAGGTTGTAACTGGACAAGACATCGTTAATGCGATTGCCCAAGGCGATAAAATTAACACGTTGGTAATTCACCGTTTGGGCAGCGATGCCAAAAAATTTGAAGCGGATGATAAAGCATTCAAAGCCTACCAAGAAGCCAACGTTGCAAAACAGAAGGAAGCTTCGAAAGCAGCGATGGCGGAGTTCGAAACTTGGGTTCGCACTACCTATCCTACGGCGAAGCAAACTCCCAGCGGTTTGTGGTACGTAGTGGAGCAAGAAGGAACTGGTGCACAAGCTACAGCGGGTAAGCAAGTTAGCGTTCACTATGCAGGTAAATTGCAAAATGGCACTGAATTCGATAATTCGTACAAGCGCGGAGAGCCTATTTCTTTCACTTTGGGTGTTGGACAAGTTATCCCGGGTTGGGACGAAGGAATTGCGTTGATGAAAGAAGGTGGAAAATACAAGTTGATTATTCCATCTGAATTGGGATATGGAAAACGCGGTGCGGGTGGAGTAATTCCTCCAAATGCTACCTTGATTTTTGATACAGAATTAGTAAAAGTTCAGTAATACACTGACTTTCAGAGCCTCTATCACTTCAGATATAGTCTAGGTAGGTTTAGAAAATTAACCATTTTCTTGCTTATATCCTTAGATTCTCGAGGCTCATGGATTACACAAATATTTGTTGAAAACTACAGAATTACTTTCCAACCGGTGATGCCGGTTGGATTGTAGTTTTGTATCCCGTAACTATGCTATCGTATTGTTATCGATAGCTTATTTTTTTATGAAAAAAGCCAAATATATTTTCGTTACGGGAGGCGTAACATCTTCGTTAGGTAAAGGCATCGTCGCTGCTTCACTGGCTAAATTATTACAAGCCCGAGGGTATCGTGTGACGATTCAGAAATTCGACCCTTACATCAACGTAGATCCAGGAACGTTAAACCCCTACGAACATGGCGAATGTTACGTTACTGAAGACGGTGCTGAAACCGATTTGGACTTGGGTCACTACGAGCGTTTTTTAAATGTACCCACCTCCCAAGCCAACAACGTTACTACCGGACGAGTTTATCAAACCGTGATCGACAATGAGCGCAGAGGCGATTATTTGGGTAAAACTGTACAAGTAATCCCTCACATCACCGACGAAATCAAGCGCCGTATGAAAATATTGGGTGAATCCGGTGATTTTGATATTGTGATTACCGAGATTGGCGGTACTGTAGGGGATATCGAATCCTTGCCGTACGTGGAGAGTATGCGTCAATTGTTGTGGGAAGAGGGACACGAAAATGCCTTGGTAGTTCACTTAACCCTAATCCCCTATTTGGCGGCTGCGGGCGAGTTAAAAACCAAGCCTACCCAGCATAGTGTAAAGAGTTTATTGGAATACGGAGTACAGCCCGATGTGTTGGTATGTAGAACCGAAAAGCCCCTAACCCAAGAGATTCGAAGAAAATTAGCCTTGTTCTGCAATGTTCAGCCCACTGCAGTAATTGAAGCGGCCGATTTAAAAACCATATACGAGGCTCCCTTGGCCATGTTGAAGGAGAAATTGGACAAGGTGGTGTTGAATAAACTAAAACTAAGCACCAAAAACGATCCGGATTTGGATCAATGGCGCGATTTCTTATTCAAATTGGAACATCCAAAAAGCGAAGTGAACATCGCTTTGGTTGGAAAATACGTTGAGTTGCCCGATGCCTATAAATCCATCAACGAGGCCTTCATTCATGCCGGTGCGGCCAACGAATGCAAGGTAAAAGTAACGTATATCCATTCGGAACATCTCACCGTGGAGAATGCGTCTAAGAAGCTACAAGGCTACGATGGTATCTTGGTTGCGCCTGGATTTGGACACCGCGGAATTGAAGGCAAATTGGAAGCCATCCGCTATGTGAGGGAAAACAACATTCCTTTCTTTGGAATTTGCTTGGGAATGCAGTGTTCTGTAATCGAATTTGCCAGAAATGTATGCGGTTTAACCAACGCATTCTCGGTAGAAATGGATGCCAACACCCCCTATCCCGTAATTGACATTATGGAAGGCCAAAAGGAATTAACCCAAAAAGGCGGAACCATGCGATTGGGTTCTTACGATTGCGATTTGGTGAAAGGATCCAATGCGGCTAAGGCTTATGGGAAAACGCATATTTCGGAAAGACACAGGCACCGGTATGAATTCAACGACGCTTACAAAAAGCAAATTGAAGAAGCGGGCATGAAAATTACAGGAACCAATCCGCAAACCGGCTTAGCCGAAATCGTGGAAATCCCTACCCACAAATGGTTTGTTGGAGTTCAGTTTCACCCCGAATTGAAGAGTACCGTAGCCACCCCACATCCCCTATTCGTGAAATTTGTTAAAGCCTGCTTAGGCGCATAACAAATTATTGGGGCGGAAGAAAATTCAACAGCAGATACACCGGAAAATGATCGGAATATCCGTTTAGGAATTTTTTACCACCAAATGTTCGCAACGGGAAATCCATGTACGGCTCTTCGTGTTGACGCATCCAATGCGGAGCCATTACGCCAAAGGCAACCGGCTTTGATCTTAATAGAGCGGCCGCTTGTCTCTGCTCAAGGGTGATTTGAGGCACATTTATATTTTTCAATGGCATGGCCACATACAACGGGTGCTGCTGTAACGATGACTCTAAAAGCGTTTTGCTGATAATAATCTGATCAAATTGATTCCATTGTACGGGCGGTAATTCCTTAACCCCTGGCTTGGAATAAGGTCGATACGCTAACGAGCCCTTAATCCATCCCGAATCTCTGTAGGTTTTTGCAGGGTTAAACAAGGTTGCAATTGAATTTGATCCCTCCGCTTCGGAAAAATCGCTCAAACCTTGAGCACCCAATACGGTAGCAATCGATGGATCCGATGGGTCATCATTAAAATCACCCATGATGATGATTCGCTTGGGGATAAACGGCTGATTGCAGTAGGATTTCAATGCGCGAGCAGCAATGGCTCTATTTTCTGCTGATTCCGCCCCCCCTCTTCTGGAAGGCCAATGGTTTACTGCGACTAAAAATGTATCATGCGTTGAACGATGGAACAAGTATGCGGCCATAATATCCCGCGTTGGAAAATTCCCTGGTATTGGCACGGGAATCATATCTACTTTCAGCACATCCCAAGCCAAGGTATCGTAAACCAAAGCCACGTCAATGCCGCGTTTATCGGGCGATTCACGGTGAATAATTTGATAATCAAATCGCTGTTTCCCAGTACGATAATTTGATGTTTGCACGGCAGTGGCATTCCCCGCCTCATCCTTCGATTTCCAAGTGGTTAACAAGTCTTCTAAAACCAATCGATTTTCCAACTCCACAAATCCCATCAATGTTAAGTGAGGTCTATTGTTTTTTGGGGCCAATCCATATCCTATCCGATTTTGAATGGAATCCAATACGGTAGACATATTTTGCAATTTCTGTTGGTAGCGTTCCGAGCCCCACTTATAATCCCCAGAGGGCAAAAATTCTGCGTCATCATTGGGTCCATCAATGGTATCAAACAAATTCTCCAAATTATAAAAAACCACCCCTTCAAAGTAGCGCTCTGCATAATAGGAGAAATCGTGTGGGTTACCTTTTTCGCCTACTGCAATCCAATGTTTATCTGTTTTGGGAATCGTGCTGCTGGTTTTTGTTGACTTACAACCCAAGGAAGCAGAACTTATTACGAGCACGATGGCAATAACCCATGCTGACTTTTTAACTATTTTGAATAGGTTCATGGTAATTAACCCTGTAAATTTAGCGTGTATTTTCCGTAGAAAGTTAATCGTTTTTGTGCCGATGTTTTATGTCGTTACTTGGTGTCAATAATTGCAAACGATGCCAGTTGACAATTTTAAGTAAAACTGTTTGCTGACAATGTTTTGTGACGATACTTGGTGTCAATTATTGCAAACGATGCCAGTTGACAATTTTGAGTAAAACTGTTTGCTGACAATATTTTGTTACGATGATTGCAAAGGAAACATGCAGATAATCTTTGGTGAAATTGTTTGAGACGATGGTTGGAAAAAAACTCAATGCATCGACCTACCACGGAAGCTTATCTACTGTAATTTGGGGCTTCGTTGGTGATTTTAACGTCGTGGGGATGACTTTCACGCATTCCGGCATTGGTAATTCGAACAAACTGGGCCGATTTTAAATCTTCGATGCTGGAAGCACCGCAATAACCCATACCCGCACGAATACCACCCACCAACTGATAAATCACTTCATTCACATGGCCTTTGTATGCCACGCTTCCCACGATACCTTCGGGGACCAATTTAGCAACTTCTTCTTCTGCATCTTGGAAATATCGGTCTTTGGAACCTTCCTTCATGGCCTCAATGGAGCCCATTCCGCGATAACTCTTTACTTTTCTGCCTTCGTAGAAAATGGTATCTCCGGGAGATTCTTCGGTACCCGCAAAAAGTCCACCCGCCATAATAATATCGGCACCGGCAACCAAGGCTTTCACGATATCCCCACTGTAGCGTATTCCACCATCGGCAATCACCGGAACGCCCGTGCCTTTCAACGCTTCCACAACATCCATCACGGCGGTTAACTGAGGAACTCCAATACCAGCAATTATCCGTGTAGTACAGATAGACCCAGGACCCACACCTACTTTCACCGCATCCGCCCCGGCCTCCGCCAACGCTTTTGCCGCAGCGCCGGTAGCAATATTTCCAGCTATAATCTGCAATTCTGGGAAGGCAGATTTTACTCTTCTAACTTCATCGATAACCCCTTTGGAATGTCCGTGTGCTGTATCGATGGCAATCACATCCACTCCCACAGCCACCAACGCGGCTACTCGTTCTAGCGTATCGGCGGTTACACCTACGGCAGCACCCACCACCAATCGTCCGTGCGCATCTTTGCAGGCCTTGGGGTAGTTTTTTACTTTCGAAATATCCTTGAACGTGATTAATCCCTTCAATACGTTATTCCCATCCACGATGGGCAATTTCTCAATTTTATGTTTTTCAAGAATTTCCTGCGCCCCCTTTAAATCCGTTCCCAGAGGAGCCGTAATTAAATTTTCGCTGGTCATCACTTCACCTACAGATTTATTCAGGTTCTTTTCAAAACGCAAATCGCGGTTGGTAATAATTCCTTTTAAAATATTGTTTTCGTCAACAATTGGAATCCCGCCGATGCGGTGTTCGCGCATCATGGTAACGGCTTCCAATAAAGTAGCAGTGGCCAGTAAGGTTACAGGTTCTAAGATCATACCACTTTCGGAGCGCTTCACTTTTTTTACCTCCTCCGCCTGCCTTGCGATGGTCATGTTCTTGTGAATGATTCCGATTCCCCCTTCTCGAGCAATCGCGATTGCCATCTTGCTTTCGGTGACCGTATCCATAGCGGCCGACATCAACGGGATATTCAATCGGATTTTACGCGTTAATTGGGAGGCAGTAGTTACCTCTCTTGGAAGAACCTCAGAATAGCGAGGAACAACCAAAACATCATCGAAGGTTAAGCCTTCGCCAAAGAATTTATCAGAAAGTGATTGTGGCATGCAAATAACGATTTAATGAGTAAAAAGTGGGTGGTTATTTGCGGTGCAAAGATACGGAACTCAACTCAATAAAAAAAGGGGAAACACCGCTTTGGTATCTCCCCTTTATTATTTAATGATAAATTAACGGCGTATATTACTGTTTGATGAATTTAAATACCACCTTATTGGCAGGAAAATCAGGAATAGTATCCATCGCCAAGAACAAAGAATCGTTGGTTAATTTTTCCAAACGGAAATACACATTTGTAGGAACCGCGATTCCTGTTAAACCCGTCGCTAATTTTCGATCCACCATCACTGACGACTGGTTATTCAAAAATTTCCAAGCGCCTTGCATAGTATCTTTGGCCATCGGATCACACTTTGACAATCCCTCTTTGAATAGGTAAGAATAATCTTTATTGAACAAAATGCTGTTATCCAAATTACAGGCCTGCATCAACGTTTTATAATCATTTAATACACTTCCACCACCAAAATCAATGGGTGGGTTAATGGGAGCACTATGGAACACCCAAGTTTGGTTAATCATATCCAACTTTGGATCTCCAGAATTATTGTTAATGGGTTCTTCCGGTTCGCAACTGCTCAAAGCAAAAAAGCTAACGGCTGCGGCCAAAAAAAGACTTTTATTGATTAAATATTTCACTTTCATAATCAGCGAATATAAAACGTTTTTACAATAATTCATTACAATAGGATTTGGGTTTATCCTGCAAGTAAGATATTTGCAGCTACCATGAATTGGATTTCTCAATTATTGCCAAAACCGTTACTACAGTATGCGTGGAGGGGCGATAATTGTTTTTGTCCGATTTGCGAATCCCATACGCGATCCTTTGCTTGGCGCGGTCATCAGCACCCTGTTATTGAAGAACTCAGCATCATTGGTGCAGGAAGAAGAGCCGCAGATTGTAGAGTTTGTGGTAGCACCGATAGGGATCGATTATTATGGGAGTTCGTGCATCCAATTTTGCAAAATTCGCAGCAAAGAATTTCTGTTTTGCATATTGCACCAGAATTGCCGCTTGCCAAGGCGATTAAACAAAACCAAAACATACAATATATCGCTGTAGATAAACGCAGCAAGGGCTATTACTACCCTTCTTGGGTAAAGCACGCCGATATTCAACAAGAATTTTCTACGCAACCCTCCCATTTCGACATCATCTTATGCGGACATGTATTAGAGCATGTAGAGGACGATGGTATGGCTTTACAACAACTTATAAAAAAGTTAAAACCTCATGGGCAATTAGTAATTTCCGTGCCGATAGCCGAAAAACTGGAAACTACGCGGGAGCTGGATGATGCAGCATGGTTGCAACTTACCGTCTCAGAAAAAATAGCACTTTTCGGGCAACAAGACCATCGAAGATTGTATGGTTCCGACCTATTAAATCGGTTTCTGAAAAGCAGCGAAACTGCACACGAAAATTGGAATTTATACAGCAGCTTAAAAGCGCCCAACGAATTGAAAAAGCAAGGTTTAAACCCCAAAGAACGATTAATCATTTATTCCTCACCGCAATAACTATTGAAATACCAAAAAATAGTTATTTCTTGCTATATTAGCAAACTATTTTCTGTTAAATCATGAAACTTAAACGCCTGCTATTGATCTGTTTGCTCCTGGGATCATCCGCAATTTATACAAAGCTTCAAGCCCAAAACAACGTAGGTATTAATGAAACTGGGGCTAATCCGGACCCTTCGGCGCTATTGGATGTTAACTCTAGCAACAAGGGAATGCTAATACCCCGATTATCGAAGGCGCAAAAAAGTTTAATTGCGTCTCCTGCTAATGGATTATTGGTGTATCAAACCGATGATACAGTGGGTTTATGGTATTACGAAGGCAATAAATGGGTACCGGTAATGCGCAGTATAACCACGGGACCTGGACTTTCGGGTGGATTTATTCAAGGAAAGGGAAACATTGCTTTGGCAACCACGGGTGTAGTTGCAAAAAAGTATGGAGCCTTGGATTCTATTCCAGTATTTACGGTTAACGCTCAGGGTCAAATAGTACAAGCTAGCAGCATCGGCACAAAATTTTTAAATCAATCGGATACAGCCAACAATTGGAGAATTCGCGGAAATACCGGGACCGATGAAAAGAAGCACTTTATCGGCACAAGAGATAATCAGGCATTGCGCTTTAAAATTAATAATACATGGTCGGGGGAAATGAATCCCAGCAACGACAATTACTCATTTGGTATGAGTGCCAACCCCAACAGCAATGGATCGCTAAACATTGCCATTGGAAGAAGCGCTATGGAACGGGTTGCAAACAACAAAACCAGCAACATTGCTATTGGGGAATACACCTTGGAGGAAAACGGTATTGGGGCAACAGGGGGAACACAAGGCGTTGAGAACATTGCCATCGGCAGCAAATCAGCTAACGCAAACCGCACGGGCAGCTACAATATCAGCATTGGATCACGGACTTTAGAAACGGGAAATTTCAATTACGGATCGGTAGCCATTGGTTATGAAGCTATGCGCAGAGCCAATAATAGTTATTACAATGTGGCTATTGGTATGTATCCATTGCAAAGTACAACGGGTAGTTATAATACGGCCATGGGATATGCCGCATTAACAACAAACACTACGGGATATTATAACACGGCGATGGGTTTTTATTCGCAGTATTATACCGGTACGGGTTATGGAAACACTTCCATGGGGATGTA
>CAYUNO010000070.1:0-10013 GCA_964446075.1 uncultured Flavobacteriaceae bacterium
CATTTTTTGTTAAATAAATTAACAATTTTATGTCAACAATATAGCCAAAATTAATCAGGGCAAATACTTATTTGTAAATTTTGCAACATGGAAATTACGATTGGTGAAAATTGCAAATCCCAAGATTCAGGGATTATTCGTTTAAGAAAATAGACAATATTTGCGGTGTCAGTACGTTATGATCCGTAAGTGATTGAGAGTAAAATACAATCAATTATCTTTGAATCTTCGTTGCTTTTAATGAATAAACTTGGTTAGATGGTATGCATAGAATTATAGGGCTCATAGTATTTGCGATTTGCGGGCAATTGGACGCACAGCATTATGGTCCATTGGGCCATGGGTATTATGCCGGTGTGCATGCCGCAAGAGTAAATCCAGCATTAACGGCCTATTCGGCATACGATATACATTTTAATATTGTTGGAGCTTGGGTGAACGCGAATAATAATTATCTGAAATTGAGTTTGCCCTATTCGGCCTATAAGTTTATCGATAATGGGATGGCACCCCAGTATAAAACGGAAAATGGAAATCCCACCTTCGATACCAATTGGATAAAGGAACGAATTAATGGGAATAATAAATTCATAGCTGCCGGAGCTCAAATTTATGGGCCTTCGGTAATGCTCAAATTCAAGGGCGTGACGGTAGGATTGCTAACCGATGTGAATGTTTCGGCTAGGGCATCGGGTATCAGTGAACCTCTAGCACACGCAATTTTAAAGGATATGAGCATTAACAGGAATGCGTATCAGTATTTTAATTTTGACGCGAGCAATCCAAATAAGACCTACACTATTCCAAAGGCAACGGTGAGTGTTAATTCTTGGGTAAGTACGGGTATAAACGTATCCTATTCTATCCCTCAAATTTGGAAAAAACAATTGCTAATCGGATTAACCGCAAAACGCGTTTGGGGCATAGGGGGCGGTTATGCCCAAATTGGGGAAATGAACTTTACGCATCCAACGAGAGAGAAGATTATTTTAGATCAAACGAGTATTAAATACGGAACGTATAGCGGCAGTGGTTCTGGATCTGGTGTAGATCTTGGACTTGGATGGGTCTATCACAAACCGGATTATAAACAAAATGGATATTACCGAAGTCATCATAAGCAGTATATATACAAGTTTGGTTTGAGCATAATGGATATTGGAGCGATTCGATATCGAAAAGCGGAAACAAGGCAAATACTAAATGCAGCTCCTCAAGTATGGGATATGCAAAACGAAAAAGATCGTTTTTTAAGTATGGATTATTCCATTTTTGGATTGGATAATATATTAAGAACAGACCTTAGTACATTGGAAGCGAAAAAAGGGGAATTAATGGTTGGATTACCAACTCGATTGGTATTCAGTGTTGATTATATGCTTAAAAAGCAATTTTTCATCAATACACAATGGGTTCAAAGTCTGAGATCTAGATATAGTATTCATGCCCGTTATCAAAGTTTCTTAATGGTAGCACCTAGGTATGAAACGCCCTTTTTTGAAGTCTCCTTGCCCTTGGCATTGGAATACGATTATCGCAGTTTCAGGGCAGGTGCGATGGTGAGGGTAGGTTGGTTTTACATCGGCACAAATAGCCTTGTATCGTTGTTAAACACAAAACAAGTTAGGGATGCTGATTTGTATTTAGGTGTAGCAATTTCGGCGTTAACAGGAAGTAGAAGTGCACTTAGAATGCAAAAATTTATAGAGTCTCGATCGGTTAAAAAAGTAGATAGTTGCCATAAGATGTAAATGGATTTCTGATTTATGTATTTAATGGTCGATGATTGACTATGTTAAATCGATAAGTTATTTTGGATTCAATATCCTTAACCCTTGATAATTATTACCTTTGCCCGATGCTCAGAATATCTCGATTAAATCATGTTAAAACCAAATGTCTGATTTTATCGTGGGTTATTCTGATGTTTTTGGGAGATATAACCTCGGTGCATTCCCAATCAAAGCCCAGTACACCGGAGCAATTAGCAAAACTCGTTGAGTGGGTAAAATTAGGGGATTACCCGTCCATCGCCGCAAGTGCTTTACCTTTTACTGTTGGCGTAGTTGTGCCGGATGCATCTTTCTTTTCGGTAATGTCTACGGCAATTTCTCGAAATATAGATATAGATATCAGCGATTTGGCCGTGCAGCAAGCTACCTTGGATTGGCAACAAAGTAAGTTGAATTTAACCCCAACATTGAGCGGGAATGCTGGTCAATTTTATCAATCGGGACGAAGTATAGATCGATTCACCAACCAGTTTGTTCAAAAAACCATTGGAAGTAATAATTTTCAATTACAAGGTAGTTGGGTGTTGTATGCTGGCGGACAGAATAGAAATGCGTTACAACAATCACAGTTATTGTTAAATGCAGCATTGGAAGATAAAAATACCCGATTGTATTCGGTATTACTCCAAACTGCACAGGCATATGTCCAATGGTTACAGGCTTTGGAACAAGAAAAAGCGGCGGAAACAGCGGTTGGAATCACTCAGGCACAAGTTACGAGAACGGAAGTTCTGTTTAAAGAGGGTGCCGCTAATAAGGGTACTTTGTTGAATATCAAGGCACAACATGCCAACAATGTCAACACCTTGGCCAATGCTCGAAATTCAACAGCACAATTTTTGTTGCAGTTAAAACAATTTTTACGGATACCGTATTCTCAACCATTTGCGCCAATTCCAGAATCGCTATCCGCCACGGAAGAACACCTGATTTATTTGGATCAACTTAATCCAATGACAATAATGGACACGTTATTGGTTAAACGTCCGGATTTAAAAGCCGCTCAATTCCGAAAATCAGCTGCTTTAGAATCCATCTCAATTGCAAAAGGTGCTTTAGCCCCAACATTAAGTATTGGAGCGAATTTAAATACGGTTTATTCAGATAATGCAAAACGAATTACTGGAGTTTCTATAAATGATTCACAGGCAATTGGTTGGGTTTCTGGAAGTATGAAGGCGGTGTATGCGCCGGTGTTGGAGTACAATACCGAAACAATTGCATTTTCCAAACAACTAAAAGACAACTTTGGTCAATCTATAGGACTAAATTTAAGTATTCCTATTTATTCGGGTTTACGCGGACATAACCAGATTTCTGCAGCAACCATTGCGTATAAACGAGCAGAGTTAACCCGCTTACAAATTGTTCAAAATGCAGAGAACGAAATTAATCAAGCGGTATTATCCTATAAAAATGCTAGAAGCAGAATGCTAACTTCTCAAACTAACTTGGATTTACAACGAGAAAATAGGGATTATGTAAAGGCTAGATTTTCAGAAGGCGCTGCCACAGCGGTAGAGTTGCAGATTGCTGAGAGTAACTTTATTAACGCAAATTTTAATTTAATATCGGCGCAGCACGACCTCTATTTCAGGGCGTTTGTGTTGGATTTTTATTTGTCGGTAATTCAATAATTGAGGTATGAAAAATAAGAAAAAACTATGGATTGTTCTGTCTGTTATCGGCTTGATAATCTTGTTATCCTTTGTATTTAAAGGGGGTAAAAAGGATATAGAAGTAAATACCGATGTGGTAGGTAGAAAGAATATTACGGAGATTGTGAGTGTAACGGGAAAGATTCAACCGGAGACGGAGGTGAAAATTTCGGCCGATGTGAGCGGAGAGATTATCGCTATGGGTGTAAAAGAGGGGGACAGTGTAACTCGCGGACAATTGTTGCTTAGAATCAATCCCGAATTATACGAATCTACTGTTTCGCAACTGGAAGCCAATCTAAACAATGCTAAGGCTTCATTGGCCGGTTCTGAGGCACAATTGATTCGCGCTAAAGCGAATTATAAACAACAGCAGTTAAATTTAGATCGACAGAAAAAATTATACTCTCAAGGGGTTATAAGCATCCAAGAATTGGAGTCGTTTACCACCCAATTTGAGGTATCTCAGGCGGATTATGAGGCTACACAAAAGCAAACACTTGCTACACGGTACAATGTGCAAAGCGTAGCAGCGCGATTGGAGGAAGGGAAGCGAAATCTGGGTAGAACCAGTATTTATGCTCCGGAATCTGGAATTGTAACCAATTTAAAAAGTGAGAAAGGCGAACGTGTAGTTGGAACAGCCCAAATGGCGGGTACGGAGATCATGAGAATTAGCAACTTGAATGTGATGGAAGTACAAGTCACGGTGAATGAAAATGATATTGTTCGAATTCATTTAGGGGATAGCGCCGATGTGAAAATTGACGCGTACGATGATCGTTTATTTGCTGGAGTAGTTACGGAAATAGCCAATTCTGCGGTTTTTAATCAGACCCAGAATTTAAATGATCAGGTTACTAATTTTATTGTTAAAGTACGCTTGTTGCGCAGCAGTTATTCCGATTTATTGAATTCGGGTAAATTCCCCTTTCTGCCGGGAATGACGGCATCGGTGGATATCAAAACAGATCATAAAAGCAATGTGGTCGCTGTGCCTATTGCATCGGTAATTACCCGCGATCCCTTTGAAAATGGGACTGGGTTTGATTCAGAAGAATCGAAGAAATTATCGAATAAAGAAGGCAAGGCGAGTAAGTCTATTGATACATCTAAGGAATCAGCTCAAAAGTCTCCAAAATCTGTGGATGGTTCTTTGGCTACTAACCGGGTAAAGACGTGGGTATTTATTTTAGAAAATGGCAAAGCAAAGGCGGTAGAGGTTACCACTGGTATTCAGAATTTAGATTATTTTGAAATCTTATCGGGGGTAAAGGAAGGCCAAACAATCATTACGGGTCCCAGTATGGTTATTGCGAAAACATTGAATCACGATGACCCGGTGCAAGTGCAAAAATTAAAATAACTTTTAGCATCCGGATGAATTTCTTCGGCGAATTTTATTGGATGTAGTTTATCTGTTAAACCTTGTTAGGTGCATTTAATTTAGGCTACATTTTTAGATTAACATAATTGGGTGAACTGTATTGTATTAAACGTATTGAATTTAGGCATGTTGGGAAGTCCTTGATTTTATTGGGTTCTCTCTACTTTTACACATTTTGCCTACATATAGTGCCAAAATCTTAGACAAAATTATTACATTTGTACCTGCTGAATGGTTCTAATTTCGTTTTGCATGATGAAATTGGATGAAAAGGGAATTCGGTGAAAATCCGATACTGTACCCGCAGCTGTAACTTTCAAATTTTCCGTTAAAGGAAAGTTAAATGTGAAACCTCTAATGCCACTGCCAAAAGCGGGAAGGCGTTTCACAGAAAGGAGTCAGAAGACCTGCCTTTAGCAACAACAGCACGCTTTCGGGAAAAAAGGCGAGGCCGGTTAGAATTGGTAAAACTCTCTTTTCGGTACTCCTACTATTTCCGGTGGCATAAAGAAATTTATGTTTTGGACCGTAGCCATAGCCAGTAAATTATTCCTCTTTTCAAGGGGTGGCAAAGGTATTGAGCCAGTTTTACGGTACAAAGATTCTTCGGGAATAGATACGGTTACGGTGGAGATAAGTTCACGAAGAGTGGACTTGGCTACCGTGGGAAGATCTGTTTTAAATGTTAATAATTCCGATAACGGTAGAACATTGGCTGCAGCATTGCAACGGGAAGGTGTTTATTTAAAAAGTTATGGTGTAAGTGGATCGGCAACCATCTCTCGAAGAGGGGCAGATCCAACCCAAACACAAGTGCTGTGGAATAATTTACCCATTTGTAATCCCATGTTGGGAATGGGTGATTTTACGGTGTTAATGCCGATTGGAATGTCGGTAAAATTGGTAGAAGGTGGGAATGCTACGTTACTGGGTAGTGGTAGTGTTGGTGGAAGTGTGTCGTTAACCAATGATGCCTTAAATTCCTCACAACGCAATTTTAATCAAGGCTTTATTTCAATAAATTCGGGTAGTTTTGGAGAATACGGAGTTTCGGCATCGGTAGTTACACCATCGGCAAGAAAGCAAAAATATTTGGAGGAGTTATCCCGTGGATTGCCATCAAGACTTAGTGCTTCGGCAACGGTTTCATACAATCGCCTTGGCAATAGTTTTTACTTTTCGGATCCCGGGTTAATGATAGAAAAACGAACCATGACCGGAGCCCAAGTGGATCACAAATTGGCGAGAACTTCTGTACAGTATCGAGGTGCTAAAACTCAGTGGATTTGGCATGCTGAATGGGTGGAAGTTCAACGCGGACTGGGAATCATGATGAACTCCTACAACTCGTTAGGTTCCCAAACAGATCGTGCTGTTAGAACCATGGTGGAGACCAATACCTCAATTTCAAAAAAGTGGAAAGCTACTCATCGGCTCGGCTGGATTCGGGATTTTATGGATTATCGGGATGGGAATACGGTAATTGGTGTACCCCAACCTCAGGTGTCAATTGCTGTAACCACCCATTTACAAACCGAGTGGTATTATCGACCGAGTCCGAAAACGCTTTTGCTTTTGGGGGGAGATTTTCAATCTCAACAGGCAGATATATCACATTATCTGATGCCAGTAAACAGAACATTACCAGCGGTGTTTGTGGCATGGCATAAAATAGGGGATGCTCATTTATTGAATAGAATCTGGTCTTGGCAACGCGTTGCAACGGCTCGTTTTGAAGCCAAAGAAAGGATTCCCACAGCATCGATTTCCTGGGTAGTAAAGCCTTTAACCTCCGTAGCACAGGTTAAATTTAACATACATTCCACGTTCAGAAGACCCACATTAAATGATTTGTATTGGTATATTCCCGGGAACAGGCCAACGTTAACCTATGAACAAGGCGCTGGTACGGAATTGGCTTGGCAGCGTAAATGGACAAAATATGGAAGTTTAGAATGGTTGGTTTACGGTCGATATTTGGATAAACCTATCATTTGGGTACCGGCAGGAGCATTTTGGATGCCTGTAAATCTTCAGGGTGGAGGACTGTATTACGGCGGACAATCCAAGACCAAAGCGTATTTATATATGCACCCCAAACGTGGGAATATCATTTGGATTAATCAATGGGAGCGCAGTATATCTTGGGTGAAGTCAAATCCACAAGCTACCGCCTACCACCAGATTTTCATTCCAAATCTTGCCGGTAGATCTTCATTGCTATGGCAAAAGCAATTGTTTACAGCAGAATTGGCTTATGCCTATACGGGTAAACGATTCATACAAACAGATAATAAAGAGTATTTGCCCGGTTTTGGACTTGTTCAGGCCGAAATTAACTACCAAAAAACAATCCATAACAAGGTGGTTTTATTTCGATTGGAAGGCGATAATCTCCTTAATGTTCGTTACCAAACCGTGCCCAATAGGCCAATGCCGGGTGTCTCGGTGCGTTTAACCACTACTGTTCGATTTTAAACAAACAAATATGAAAAAATATAGACTTTTACTTTCCGTTTTGTTCTTAGGAACTACATTGCAAGCGCAGGTTAGCGCCGGTTTTGAATTTGCTGATTACGATACTAGCAAAATTATTAATGGTAGCGATGGTAAAACCAAGGGGTATTATGGTAATGCCGATAATAATGGGTCTGGAATGTTTTTCTATGCCCCTATTGAGTGGGACACCGCCTTTGGTGGATACTGGAAAAGTGGTTGGGCCTTATCCAAAGTGATTGATACCACTGAAGAGCCATCGGATTATTTAAAACATATGTACGCTGCTCGTCCAGGGCATGGCAAAAATGGGGTGTTTGATCAAGCGTGGGCCATCGGTCAAAACGGTTCTAAGCTATATTTTATCGACCCTGCCACCGGAAAACATCTTTTGGATCAACAAATAAGCGTAAACGGTTTTTATTACACCAATACAACCTATGCGTACAACAGTATGTTGTTTGGCGATTTTGTAGGCAAGAAATTTGGTGGAAGCACCGGCAAGGATTCTGACTTTTTTATCTTAACGGTTCTTGCGCATAGCACAGTAAATGCTACTGGAAATTATCGCGTGGATACCTTTGAATTCCCATTAGCCGATTTTCGATTTGCCGATAGTACCCAAGATTATATATTGAAAACTTGGAAATATGCCGATTTGAACCCCTTGATTAAAATGGCTGTTTTGGATAGTTTGGAGTTTAAACTAAGCAGTTCAGATGTTGGGCAATGGGGAATGAATACTCCTTCCTTTTTTGCGGTAGATGCTTTTGATATTCAATTTGTTGAGTCGGTGGGAAAAATAAACCCTGCCATTAAATCTAGCGTTTATCCCAACCCAGCAAAAGATATGTTGCAAGTACAATGTGCAGCTAAACCAACGGGAATTTTGGTTACCGACGTACAGGGAAAAATGCAGTTTGTATCGGTGTCTAATTTGGAACTGACACAGGATGCGGGGTATTTATTTCAAGCCGATATTAGTGGGCTTAGCTCCGGTGTTTATCAGATTTTATTGCGCACCGAATTAGGTACAGTATCGCAAACATTTATCAAGCAATAAGTGGTTTCAAGAATAATTGATCAAAAACCTTGGACTCATGTTGCATTAGTCCTTGCGCTTTCCGGATTATTTTTCTTAACAGCTTGTGAACCGCAACCGCCCATCAATAATGCGCCAGTAACCAATTCCAAGCATAAAGTACTGGTGTTGTGTGAAGGGAATTTTATGTGGGGGAATGCTCGATTGGATGCAATCGACATGGATACGCTGCAGTTGCAAACCGATGTATACAAGAAAATAAACGACAAGCCTTTAGGGGATGTACTTCAAAGTGCATTGCACTGGAACAATTCCGTGTACTTGGTGGTGAATAATTCGGGGAAGGTAGTTAAACTAAATTCCCGGACTTTGAAACAAACTGCAGTTAATGCCAACTTGGGTTCACCTCGATATTTACTGGCAGTTGGCGATAAACTATGGCTTACCGAATTGTATGCTAATAGGATAGCAATTTTAGATACTACGAGTTTGCAAAAAGTTGATGAAATTCCTGTAGATGGTTGGACGGAAACCTTGGTGAATTGGGGTGGTTTAATTGCGGTAGCATCCTATCGTAAGGGTGTTTATTTATTTAATTCTAATGGCTCAGCGGCAAATCCACCGATGCTGATGGGCGATTCTACTACGCGCTATCTTGCAGTGGATGCTTTAGGTAGATTATGGTTTGCTTCAACGGGATCAGAGGGCATGTCAACGATTAAGCGTTTTGATAACCCTCAGAATGCATATCCAACGGTGACGCTAATTCCGCAAGGAACCATTACCAAAATGGTGATGAGTCTGTCTGGTGAAACCATTTATTTCGCTATGGGGAATAAAGTGTTTCAGGTATCGGTGAATGCAAAATCGATGCAAGAAGCTACCTTGTTGGCTGATGGATTTCAGCAACTATATGGTATGGGATTGTCCAGAGATGGTAAGTACTTGTTGGTGGCTGATGCCTTGGACTACGTGAGTAATGGCAAGGTCAAAATCATCGATTTACAATCGAAACTTACAGTAAAAGAGTTGGAAACTGGGGTAAACCCCAATGGTTTTTTGGCTTACTGATAGATAATCGGCAAACATTCATCCTCCGTTGTATCTTTGGAGGCTTGTATGCAGAATCTTAATCCTTTGCAGCGATTGTTGTTTGTAGTCCGAGGTTTTTTCGGTTCTATCCTGCAGCGAGTGGGTATTAGGAAGTTAGATTTACTGATATTGCGATCGTATATCGGACCGTTTATTGTCACTTTTTTCATTTCCATGTTTTTGTTTTTGATGCAGTTTTTATGGAAATGGATTGAAGAATTAGTGGGCAAAGGAATTGGATTGGGAATGCTGTCGAAATTATTATTGTTTTCCCTGCCGGATTTGGTACCCATGGCTTTGCCATTAACCATCATGGTTGCGGGGTTAATGACCTTTGGAAATTTATCGGAGAGTTTTGAGTTGGTGGCCATGAAAGCCAATGGAATTTCTCTGGGAAGAGCGCTTCGGCCCATATTTATCTTGATGTGCCTATTAGCCATTGCGAACTTCTTCTTCCTCAACTATGTAATTCCCAAAGCGAAATTGGAACAGTATGGAATGTTGTTGGATTTTCGACAGAAAAAACCCGCATTCTCTATTGATGA
>CAYUNO010000071.1:0-9770 GCA_964446075.1 uncultured Flavobacteriaceae bacterium
ACAAAATAACATCGATTTCGATTACCTAGTGGGTTCCATCATTCCCGGATACGACAGAATGGTGAGAATTTCCGATGCCCCATACATCGTTATTGAAGGCGATGAATATCTCACTTCGCCCTTGGATCTACGACCCAAATTTATTCATTACAAAGCCAATGCAACCATGATTACAGGCATTGCTTGGGACCACGTGAATGTATTTCCTCAAGAATCCTTATACCAAGATCAATTTCGCTTGCTGATTGAATCCATGGATAGCGAGAATCCCACTGTGGTGTGGTTTGAAGGGGATGCCGATCTAAAGGGGATAATAGAAAAACAACCCGAGGTAAATGCAGTTCCTTATTTAGAACCGATATATAAACCTCAACAATACGGGGTCCTGCTAACTGCCGATACCAACGGGAATCCCACACAGGTTACACTACCATTTTTTGGTAAACACAATTTACAAAATGCAGCTGGGGTAGTGAAGTTGGCAAAATGGGTAGGTATCGAGGAAATCAATGCATGGCAAGCGCTATCTACTTTTCCCGGAACCGCGAAACGCATGGAAATTATCCACCAATCAGAATCCTTAACTGTAATTCGAGATTTTGCTCATGCTCCATCCAAAGTAGCCGCCACAGTGAATGCGGTGAGAGAACAATATCCAGATTCTCAGTTTATTGCCGTGTTTGAAGTACATACTTTTTCTAGTTTAAACCCCGAATTTATGTCGAGGTACAACCAAACCCTACAACCGGCAAATCAAGCGTTTATTTTATTTGATCCTCATGTATTTGCGTTGAAAAAAATGCCTATCCCCAGTGCCGACGAAATTGAACTTCGATTTGGTATTGGACAAGCCATCAGTTCTCCTTCTGCATTGCAGGAATTGGTTTTAAATGCTTTAAATAATCCAACTTCAAAACACCAGGTTTTACTACTGATGAGTAGTGGGAATTTGGGTGGAATGGACCTGTCGTTATTCTTTCGGTAGATTTTTATACACTACCTCCAATAGTCTGCCTCTAAAACCTGTTTCGGCCAACTTTTTATTGGTATCGGTAGGGAAGGTTCTGTTCGATAAGAATACAAATACCAAACCGCTTTCCGGATCAGCCCAAGCCCAAGTGCCTGTGTAGCCGCTGTGACCAAATAAGCTCTCGGGAGCCCCTTCAAATACATTGTTTTTTAATCCTTCTTTGCCATTTACTTTATCGAAGCCCAATCCGCGGTAATGAAAAATCTTTTCACCCTTTTTAGTCGTTTTGATATGACCAACACTGGTAGTGAAATGAGCAACGGTGCTGGATTTTAGATATCGTTTTCCATTCCAAATTCCGCCAGAACGCAACATTTCCATGAAGCAGGCTAAATCGTGCGCATTAGAAAACAACCCTGCATTTCCCGCTACTCCACCTAAAAACATTGCGGTTGGATCATGTACATAACCTTGAACCAACCCCCTCCCCAAACCGGATGTAACACTGTTGGTGTCAATAAAAGTAGGTGCAATTTGATAATGCGGTATATTTCTCTGTAATGGTCTGAACCCCATGGTGGTTAAGCCCATCGGCCGGTAAAACTCTTGATCTATATATCGATCTAAACCCATACCGGTTTCGTATTCAATGAATTTGCCGAGAATCACAAAATTGATATCGCTGTAAATGTAGGCCTTGTCGGCCAAGGGCGTTAATTTCTTAATCCATTCCCAGGCGGTATTTCCCCACGATTGATCAAGCCAAACTCCATGTCCAACGGGCATTTGTTGGTTGTCCGACATTAACTTGTTCACCCCGGCATTACTATTGATTCTTACCTGAGCGCCCTGTTCAATGAATTTGGAAGTTAATGGGAGAAATGCGATCAATCCGGTTCTGTGCATTAGTAACTCTCGTAAGGTTAACGTTGCCCATGGACTAGCCGAAACCTCCGGAAAAAGGGTACCAATCCCTACGTCCAACTTAATGCCTTTGGTTTCAACCAATTTCATAATGGCAGCGGTTGTTGCAGCTATTTTAGTGATCGACGCAATATCGTAAACATGTTGATTGTTAGCAGTTATTTTAGGGCCGCTATTTCCTTGCCTTTCTTGCAATAATCGTAGTCGTTGATTTTGTTGTGGTCCAACCAATGTTTCTGTGGAGTCGGGGAGCTGCCCAAACGATTTTTCGTAAAACAATTTACCGTCTTTTAAAACCACCAATTGAGCACTGGGGAATAATTTTTCCGATATTCCTAATTGCATCATGGAATCAATAGCCGCGGTTTGTTGCAAATATTGCAAACGTTGAAAGTGGTCTTTTCCTTCTAAATACGGAGGAATATGATTAGGTAGACTTTTCCAATTATTAACGGAGTTTAAAACCAGGGAACTGGGATTTTTAATTTCAACGGGTAAAATTCCTTGTCCTGAATATGCCCCAAATATGTTTTCTATTCCTGCATGAATTTTACTGATGGCATTTTCATGAACGATAACCATAGGAACCGTACTTTTTTGTTGCAGCTCTCGGATAGCGTAACTATGACCTGCATGCAAGTAAACCATTCGGTACTTGTTTTGAAGTTCCTGTAAAAACAGGGTGATTTTAGACGGTAAAAGACGTGATTTTGTGCCCCAAACTGGGAAGTCAAGACCAAAAACAACAATTCTTGAACGAAGCGAATGTCGTTGGTAGATGGATTTGAGTACGATATTCAATTTAACTGAATCGGCATTCCAATTAACAAAAACAGGGTATTTGCAATAATTATAACCTTGTAGTTTTTTTAACACCTGAAAAGAAATACTATCCCCGATAAAAACAGGTAAAATACTATCGGATTGATAAGGTTTCCAGGGCAATCCGGATATACTACCTACGGTAGGTTGCAGGTTTACGGTAGACTTTTGGGTGATTTCTTGTTCGTAGATCGACTCAAATTCTTTTTGTAATTGTTGAACATCGTTTGATAGCCAAGGTATTTCTGTTAATCGTTGCTGGAATAAACCCAGTTGTATTTTTACTGCAATTACTCGCTTTACCCGTTCAGCAATTTCAACACTATCCAACCAGCCATTCTCTTTGGCCGATTTGGCCATTTCTATAAAACCACCTACATCCTCTGGGAAAAGTAAAATATCATTACCCGCTTGTAGAGCCATGAATGCAACTTCAGTGGGGGTGGAGATTTTCGCAACCCCTTTCATGTTCAAAGCATCGGTAATAATTAAATCTTTATATCCAAGTTTACCCCGAACCCAATCGTTAATAATGGTTTTCGACAATGAAGCTGGAAGACCAGAACTATCCAAGCTAGGAACTTGTAAATGCCCCATCATTATACTTGCAACAGGCTGATTTACAAGTTTTCGAAAAGGTTCGATATGTGTTTTTTCGATTTCCGAAAGGGGAAGGGTAATAGTGGGTAAGTCTTTATGGGAATCTACAATGGTATTTCCATGGCCTGGAAAATGCTTGGCACAGGCTAAAATACCTGCTTCTTGTAACCCTTTCGAAAATGCTAATCCCAATTGGGCAACATGAGCCTCGTCTGATCCAAAACTACGAAAACCAATAATGGGATTGTTGGGCTCTGTGTTAACATCTATATCTGGGGCGAAGTTGATGTGTATACCTGCTCGCTTGCATTCCCATCCAATATACATGCCGGTTCGGTAACTATATTCTTCGGTTAATAATTCCTTTTTTACTTGGGATGCCGAACCTAATGTTAACGCGAAAGGATATTTATACTGATTGGACAATCGCATGGACAACCCCCATTCTCCGTCTATGCCTACCAACAGAGGTAACAGACTCTCTTGTTGGTAATAGTTGTTAAGATACGCCTGAGTTATTAAATCCCCCTGAAACCAAATTATCCCCCCAACTCCGTATTGCTTGATTTGCTTAACCAATATTGGGTCTACTTGGTTGTCCTTTGACCACGCGGGTACCATCAATAATTGTGCTACTTGCTTTTCGAACGATAAAGTTTTAACAAGTTTTTCAGCAGTATTTAACGAAGTTTGCTTGATGTATTGAGCCGAAACATCAAAAACTGAAACACAGCATACGAACGCAATCAGTGTATACTTAAAGGTGTTTTTAATGAATAGATTTTTTCTTAGAAGTACAATCGGCCAAACAAACATTGCAGTAAAACAACAACTTCATTATCAATCTTGAAAGAAAATTATTGCCACCGGATGTGGAAAACCCTTCCTTTTTTTCGAAACTTGTAAAAATAATTCCTGCAGGAAGCAACAGTTTTGAAATTAAACTTGTCTAAGGCTTTAACTTCCTAAAGGAGTCATGAAAATCAAACACCGGCATGACGGACAAAGAATTGTTAGAGGGTTGCAAGCGCGAAGACCGAATCTGTCAGCGCGAACTTTGGAACCGATATTCCAAAAAATTGTTCGCATTGTGCCAACGCTATTGTAATAATACCGAAGAAGCCGAAGACGCACTCATGGAGAGTTTTGTAAAGATATACGATAACTTATCAAAGTTTAGAGGGGATAGCTCCCTGGAAACTTGGATGAGACGCATTACCGTTAATCAATGCATCAATAAAATTAGGGCAAGAAAACATGTTCTAGACTCTCTAACCGAGGAAGAATACCACCTTGGATTTGACGACGAAAGTTTGAATAATCTACAGGTAAAAGAAATATTGTCGTTGATAGAATCATTACCCGTTGGTTACAGGACCGTATTTAATATGTACGCCATTGAAGGGTATAGCCATAAAGAAATTGCACAAGAACTAGGAATCGATGAAGGTACTTCTCGATCCCAGTTTTCAAAAGCTAGAAAGGCCTTGCAATTTGCTTTTATTAAACAAAATCCATCGTCTAACCCCTTAAATTCTCCTTCCTAATGTCGTACTTGAAAAAACAAATTGTAGATCAAATTCACGACTTAGAGTCACCGCTAAACGCGCGTATGACCTTCGAGGAGGTAATGCAACGCAGAGAAAAGAAGAAACGTAGGCTGTTATTATTTTGGCCAAGGATTGTGGTTGTAGGTGGTTTGTTTACCGCGGCTGGTTTGGGGTATTTTGCATGGAGTTCTTCGCATGGAAAAGTGAAACAATCTGTGGTTATCGCAGCAAATCACGTTCAGCAACCAAGAAACAGTTCAGCGGAAAAACAAGTGGGGGATCGCGTTAAATTGAATTCCCAGCTTAATGTTGAAAAGCCCGAAAATAAGATTGCTGAAAAGGTTACAAAAAAGATATTGAATCCTATTCCTGATCCAATTTCGGCAATACCGGAAATCAACATTGCGCAATACAATACATTGCAATCGCAAAATGCAATTTCCAAGCCTTTAGAAACTAAATCCGAAATCCTTGAAGTAACGCGAAATATAATCCCTGAAGGATTGATTAACGAAATCCAACATGTTACAAAGTCAGAGATTATAGCTCAAATATCGGCTGTAAAAAATGAGCAAATATTAAATTCAATTACTCCCGAAGCTATAAATGCCGCAACAACCAATCCAGAAACACCGGCTAATCCAATAGAAACATCCGAATCGGTTATTGATCTGATGGTGTCTCAAAAGGAAATAAATAGTGCCATGGATGCTGAATTTCAAACAGATGCCAATCGATGGTTGAATATTGAACCCCTATTAGCATTAACTCATGGAAAGGGATTAGATATGTTCGAGATTCCTAATCCTTTATCAAAATCGGATTTTGAAGCGATATTTGTAGACTTAGAGAACGATGAATTAAATAATTATTTCAAACCTGGAAATTTTGATTCACCGTATCACTTGGAATTATCGGTGGGCACCGGAAGTAGGGTGTTAACTAATTTTGACCAAACATTGCCACTTAGTGTTCTCGGTAACCAATACAATGCTCACTATCAATTGTCCTTACTGAAAGATTTATCCAATGGGATACAATTAGCTGTAGGTATTTCTTATGGTGAATGGGAAGGCAATGGACAATGGCAAAAACGCGAGTGGAATTCGTATACAGTTCGCGATAGTTCCGTGTTGATTGGATTTCCTAATCCAAACGATAGACAGGTAATCTATTTTGATTCAACAGTGAACGAACTTACCACTACGCAAGGTGGAATTAAATACCAAATTACAAAAATTTCTATTCCTATTGGTTTTAGAAAGCTGATGTATTTAGGGAAAACTCCATTTAGAGTAGCGATGCAAATTTCCCCAGGTAGAACCATTAAAAGTACCGGATATTACTTTAGTGATTTCGAATTCCATTCCATTGACAATCAGCGGTTAAATACGATGGATATGAAAGTTGCATTAGGTCCATCCATCAGTATAAATAGAAACTTTACGGTTATTCTAGAGCCCAATGCGAATATGCAAATGTTCCACGATTCTCGAACCAATCGAATTCATAGCAAATCATTTTATGGATTTGGGTTTAGTTTAATTCGACATTTTAACTAAACTTGTTGACAATTGGAGAAATCCATTACCAACTTGTACGAATCGGAATTTACTCCAATCCCGTTTACTCCAACGCTTAAATTTACTACGATGCTTGCTTCTTTAGATTGAAACTGTCCAACCAAAAGGATCGTCAATATTGCCGTATCGAAGTGAATCCAAGAAAGATTTAACTGCCGATGAAGTGGCGGTATTTCCGTTGTCTAACACTTCGAAATACTCGTCTTTATGTCCAAATCCTTGAATCGAAATTAATGTTGCCGCAGTTCCAGTTATAAACATTTCTTTTAATGTTTTTTGGGCAATGGCATCTTTTAATTCCTGTACAGATAACTGTCTTTCTTCTACCGTGTAACCCAAATGTCTAAGGCCTGTGATTACGCTGTCCCGCGTAATACCAGCTAACAGAGTATTGGTTAAAGACGGTGTAACAACGGTATTTTTAATAACTGCAAATAAATTGGTGGTCCCCGTTTCTTCTACCCATTGATGAGAAATGGGATCGGTCCACAAAACTTGATCGTATCCTTCTTGCTGCGCTATTTGAGTAGGGTACATAGCAGCACCGTAATTACCGGCACATTTGGTAAACCCAACTCCGCCAGGAGCTGCGCGTGAAAATTCGTCCTCCACTTTAACCTTTAAGGCTTTATTGTAGTAGGGTCCAACCGGACAACAAAAAATAGCAAATATGAAATTCTCGGATGGTTTTACTCCAATAAAATCATCGGTAGCAAACATGAACGGACGAATGTATAACGCACCGCCATCTGTTTTTGGTATCCATTCCTCGTCTAATTCTAAAAGGGCAGTAAGTCCCGACATAAATAAATCTTCTGGTACTGAAGGCATTACCATCCTTTCGGCTGATTTATTAAGTCGCTTACAGTTTTCCAATGGCCTAAATAACAATGTTTTGCCGTCTTTTTGACTTTTAAAAGCCTTCATTCCTTCGAATATGGATTGTCCGTAATGTATGGCACTTGTGGCTGGACTTAAGTTGAGCGGTCCATAAGGCACAATTCGGGGATTAGTCCATTCCTTGCCGTCCCAGTTGGCTAAAAACATGTGGTCTGTGAAAATTTTGCCAAAACCGATATTTTGAGGGTCAAAATCTTTAATTCTACTAATTTCTGATTTTTCAATCGTAATTTCGAATCCCATAGCACAACAAAGGTAACAAATCGAATCATGGAAACCGGTACAACTAACCAAAATATTGAAAATCCTTTGTTCCTATTGCCATTATTTGGGGAGGAAATTTTCGTTGTAAAATCCGATATTCATTTACTATCCAGTGCTTTAGCTGTTCCGGGGTCTGGTTCAGAACTTGCCAAAACAGGATCTATCAATTCGTCAATGAAATTGAATGAATCAACAGAGCAAATTCCTGCACAAAATCAAATTCAACCAACAGAACAGCGGCAGGTTCAGCTTTCAAAGGATACGCACCAACCCAAGCAAAAAGTAAAACTGCTCAATGTGTTTTTAGACAGTGCCGATGGTATTTTTTCTGAAGACTCACTAACAGCGTATGAAAAGTTGATGACCAATTTGAAAATTGATGGGATGCCTCTACAATTTGAAGATGTTTCGATGCTCAACATACAAAATTCAGTAAAAGTTAAATCACTTCCACGAACTTCGGGGCTCCAAATTTCACCTGATTTATGGGAAGAATTTGAGGCCGATTACTTTGTTTTGTGGTCGGATATGCAAATGGTAAATCCATCCATTAAACATTATTCTATGAGTAATTTCAATAACAGCAAACTCATTTTTTTGCCAGGATTTAATTCGATGTTATCTTCTCCTGAATTAAAAAAGAATGTTTGGATTGCATTTAAGCAGTTGCTGAGCTTTGTCTAGATTGGATTTTTGAGTTTTTTTAAAAATGCTGGGCATCATTTTTACGAAGTAAGATGTCTAACTAAATGGTTTTGCAATTGTCCATTCCGGTGTTCAACGAGTAGAATGTTAAGAAAATAAACGTTTATTTCTTGAAACGGATTTGTGATTGTAACGCATTATAAATAATTTCGTTAATTGACATGCTAAAGTTAGGAATCAAAATAACATTTATAAAGAATTTTTTCCGACTATTCTTGTTGATTTTGTTTGTGTTATCAGTTAAACCTGCACAAGCAGATCACGTAATGGGAGCGGATATGGGCTATAAGTGTTTGGGCAACGGAAAATATAAAATTATTATTACTTTTTATCGGGATTGCAGAGGTGCTGCGGCACCCCCGAGTTGGAGTTTGTTGTATTGGTACGCTGGAAATAATGGAGGACAAAGTACTTCTAGATTTTCATTATCCTTATCTAGAGTAAGTATACGTGATATTACACCCAGATGTTCTACAGCTAGCAGTCCTTGTAGTCCAACGAATACTGATTACACAGGTGAAGGGGTAGAAGAACATATTTACGAAGCTAATATTGATATAACTAAATCTCCATTTTCTACTTCCGGTTTGGGTTCGTCGTATTGCGATTTAACTATAGCGTACAATCAGTGCTGTCGAAATGCGGCGATTACTACAGGTGCTACATGGGCTGATTTTTGGACTACCACCACCATTAATGTTTGTAACATTAATAAATCGAAAAATAAATGTAATACATCGCCACAGCTAAGTAACGTGCCTATTGCGTATGCGTGTTGTAACCAAGCGTATTATTATAATAATGGTGCAATCGATACAGTTGATTATGATTCTTTATCCTATAAATTAGTACCTGCACTGTCCGGTGTTCCAAATACTTCCGTTCCTTATTCGTCACCGTTTTCATCCAGATATCCGGTAACGCCTTATTGTGTTCCACCAACAACAATCAAATGTGCAACAAATTTATCGGCAAAACCGCCAAGAGGGTTTCATTTTGATACGGGTTCCGGAGATATAATTTTCACGCCTACAAAATGTGATGAAGTAGCTGTTTTGGTTATTGAAATTACTGAATGGAGGCGGGATACAACCAATAAATGGCAAATCGTAGGTAAAACCCGGCGAGATATGCAGATCATTGTTAAAGACGATTGCGGTTACAATAAAGCACCCACGTTGGCGGGGCCATATTCCTATAAAGTATGTGAAGGGGAAACTATTAATTTTAAAGTAGAATCGGACGACGAGACGTTTGCCCCAAATCAAACAGTTCCTGATACTACCTCCATTTCTTGGAATAATGGAATACCAGGAGCAAAGTTTACTGTCGCAAATAAATCAAATTGGCCAGAAAAACGAAAAGCATATGCCGATTTTGAATGGACTCCGGGTCTAGGTATGGCCTCGGATGTAGCCTACTCATTTACTGCCAAAGTATCTGATAATCATT
>CAYUNO010000072.1:0-9519 GCA_964446075.1 uncultured Flavobacteriaceae bacterium
CCTCATTTACTCCTGCTTGGATGGTTGCGCCAAAACGGTATGAGAAATCCAATATCTGGCACCGGTACGATAGAGATACCGGCTGGGTGAATCCTCAGTTGTTTGCGTATCATCATGGTTGTGAATCGGTTGTGAGTCAGCGGGATTCCATTAAGATTAAAGCAGCTTTTGCGAAAATTGGATATTACCTTAATGTTTGCGATTCCAATGCGTTGTATTTATATAATTTGTCAAAGTCTTACACCCGATTTGAGTGGATTATTGATAAGAAAAAATACACATCGGATACCGTTTCAGTATCGGCGTCATATTCTCATTACATTCGATTACGTATTTGGGATGATTCTACGGGTTGTTTCGATACCACCGAGATGGTTTATACTCCTGAGAGCTATGCCTCTCCAAGTATTCAAGAATTGGAATCTGATTTGTGTGCACCGGGGCATGTTGTTCTACGGGTAGTAAATGGACCATCCCAATTTGATTGGATTCTCAATGGAAAGGTTTTTGCAAAAAATCAAACCACGGTTAAAATACCATTCGATACCGCGGGTGTTTATTTTGTAGAATATACAACCCCCTTAGGTAAATTTTGTAATGGTTTAAGTAGGTTGAGGTATGACGTAGGCGAAACGGATTTACGAGGTTCGTTAAAGCGATCTCCAGGATGTTTGCCTATTTCGTTAGAATTGTACGACTCCTCCTACTCACCCACAAAAAAACATGTTTGGGTATTGAGTACGGGAGATACCATCCCAATAACATCGGCATTAACAAAATATATTGTAAAAAATGCTAACACCGATACGGTTTGGGCTACACTTAAATCCCAGGCGTCTAAGCAATCTTGTTATCCAACGGCTCGATTGCCGATAGCTATTTCGGGTCCAATATTTACCCTAAGGCAGTTATGGGAACACAGCTGCGATAAGAGTTTGTTTCAAGGGTTTGCCGTTCAAGTGAATAAATCTCCTGCAAAAATTAGTTGGGATATGGGCGACGGGAAAACGTATGCAACTTCGTTTGTTCGTCATGGTTATAAGGATTCGGGAGTGTATAAAATTAAGGTGAAATTGACGGATTCTGCCGGTTGTGTATCCGAGGAAGAACGAAGTGTTTATTTTCCGGGAAATCGATTGAAAATCAATGTAGCGTATTCGGTTGTAGGTACTAAATGCGCTCCCATGTTGGTGCAATTCCGTGATTCCAGTAGTTCGTTTAATGTTAAAATTTTAAGTTGGTTTTGGGATTTTGGCGATGGAACATCCAGCGTATTAAAAAATCCCCAACACCAATACTTGAAACCGGGGAAATACTCTATTACCTTAACGATTAAGGATTCTCTAGGCTGCACGGAAACAAGGAAATTTTTGGATTTAATTTTAGTGCCTGGTCCTGATGGCCAATTTAGTTTTACGCCCAAGTCGGGTTGCCTCCCATTGTTAGTAAACTTTAAACATAGTACAACGGGCGCTGTCATGAAAAAGGAATGGGATATGGGAGACGGCGTTGTGCAAGTGGGCAATGTGTCTTCGTACACGTATAAACTTCCAGGTAAGTACATCCCATCCTTGATTCTTAAGGATTCTTTTGGATGTGTGAAAGCGATACAGTCTCCAGACACTATTGAGGTTTTTGGACTACCAATATTGACAATCAACCAATCGGGTTTGTGTTTTAATGACTCGGTGGTATTGAGTGCCGAAGGAGCGGCGAATTCACCCATCCTCGATAATGTCACTTGGATGGTTGAAGGTAAACGATATGCTGGATTTTCAACCAAAGTGAAATTCGCGAATAAAAGTGCGTTGTTAACCGTATGGGCAAGCAGTAAACAGGGCTGTGTTGATAGCATAACAAGGAATCTAAAACTATACGGAGCAACAATTTCGGTGAATCCGTACGATTCTATAGTTTGTCTTGGTAGTACGTGGAAAGGTGTAGTAAAATACAGTACGGATACTACGATCATTCAACAAGGTTGGTATTTGAATAATACCTATCAAACCAATACATTTAATTTCCAATTTGTACCTCTGACATCCCGGATATATTCGTTGCAATACATCACGAAGAATGTTATTGGTTGTGTGGATTCTTTGCCAATTCCTGTGCGTGTACTGGTAGGGGATACGGTAACTCCGTCTTCTCCTATTTGGAGAAGAGTTAGTGTAACAGGCGATAAAAGTCATGAGTTGGTTTGGGGGAATGTGCAGAGTTTTGATTTTAAACGATATCGAGTTTGGGTAGATCGAGGTGCCGGTTATCAGTGGTTAATGGACAAGTCTGCCAGTGGAGATACTGTAGCCGTTGTGATGGATGCCGAAAGTTTGGTGAGGAGCGATTGCTATAAAGTGTCGATGGAGAATTTATGCGGATTTACGCAGTCTTTGGTGGATTTAAAATCGCATTGTACTATTGAGTTAAAAGGAAAACCATTGGTAAATGCGTCGGAACTTCGTTGGTCTCCTTATGTGGGGTGGCCTGTGGATCATTATACAATATATCGACAAAAGTCTGCTTTGATTTGGGATTCAATCGGTAGAGTTGATGGATCGATTTTGCAATTTATCGACACAAATATCACTTGTTATCAGACGCATGTTTATCGAGTAAAGGCAAAGGAGTTGCTTGGATTCAAAGAATTCAGTTTTAGTGATACGTGTCATGTTAAACCCATTTATATAAACACCGTGAATCCGCCTACAATGCGAAGGACCACCGTTGTTAATGATGAATATGTTAGGGTTGATTGGGAAAAACCTATACGGAATCGTTTTCCTATGGTAAATTATGTGATTAAGGGGGAGCAACTTATAACACCCCAAGGCAATCCTTTGAGTACAGCAGTTTGGAAATTATCGGCCAACGAAGATTCGTTGTTGTTAAAGCATCATCAGGTAGATGTAGATAAATGGAGTTATCGATATCGGGTTTTAGGGATTGATGCGTGCGGTGATAGTTCTGTTTGGACGTCTATATCGCAATCTATTTTATTGGAGGTTACTTTAAATACCGATTTTCAGCCGGTATTACGATGGAATAAATATCAAATGTGGGCCGATGGGGTAAAGGAATATTTGGTTGAAAGAAATATGGGTGCAGGTTTCCAAGTGGTTGCTACACTCACCCCCAATGATACAATGTATACCGATGCTTTGGCTAGTTTAAATTGTATTCCAACTTTGGAGTATCGAGTGACGGCCAATCGCAATCGGCCAATTCCTTCCGATAGTATTTGGATGCATTTATCGGCCAGTAATGTAAGCAAACCGGTTACAGTTACTAAAATTTTCGTACCAAATGCTTTTACACCCAATAGCAATCGACTCAATGAGACCTTTCAACCGGAAGGTATTTACATCGCGAGCTATACTCTTAAAATATTTAATATTTGGGGACAGGAGCTATTTAGTGAAACGGGTTGTTCTCCTAAATGGGATGGGAATTACATGGGAAGTGAGGCGCCCCAAGGAGTATATGCATATCTAATCGTGGCTAAAGGTGTAGATGGGAAGCGGTATTATTTTAATGGGAATGTCACTTTGTTGAGGTAGTTATATAGAAAATGCTAATACAAAAATTCCTACGAACGAAATAAAACCTACGAGTAATATATTATTCAATCGTTTCATTGCGATTTGATTGTTGTATTTTTTTACTGCTTTTGCTTCTTCCTCCATGGCTAGGGCGATATTTTGATCGTACTCCGGGTTGGGAACTTTTCTTTCTCTATTGTAGCCTAAGGTTTCCCATTTTAGCACTGAATCTTGCATCATCCAAAATTTAATGTATCGATTGGTAGTTTGAGACGAACCCATGGTAGAGTATGTTGAAATTGCGGTTCCATTGTAAATGTAATTGCTTGTACTAACTTGATAATATGGATTATACGATGAAACACGGGATCCGGAATAAACTGTTCGGTTAGAATAGGTTCCTGAATAGTTTGTATTCCCGATTGAAAAAGAACTGGATTGAGTCTGAGTTCCAATGGTGTAGGTGAACGAAGTGATCGAGTCTATAGTTATTTGATCATTAGGTACACCAAACTCTAGGAACACTTGTTTTTTTGTCTTAAACTCGGCCATTACCTTTTCATGTGGGATGATGACATATTTAGGTGTTTTGTAAAGAGTATAGGTTTTATAGGGTAGGGGCGAACAGCTTGAGGCTATCGTCAATATGAGAGTAAAAGAAAAGATGTGTTTGAATCGATTATTCACTTTTCAAAAGTAAATATTAGGATTAAAACGAATAGTTTTTTATTTTCCTGTAAATAATGGATACCAAGCAATTTGATTCTTGGACGATATTATATAGATAAGGGCACTTCCATGAGCAGAATTTCTGCGTTAGCGGAATTGGCTTTGATTGATAATTGCGATTGCTCCCAAATTCCCAGCCCATCTCGGCTTTCTAGGTCCTGACCTTGTATGTTGAAGTTACCATTTAAAATGAAAGCGTAAACCCCGTTTTTAGGGTCTTTGAGGTTGTAGGTTATTTCCTTGTCTTGGTCGAAATGTCCTAGGTGGAACCACGCATTTTGGTGTATCCAAACGCCTTCATCTTTGGGATCTGGCGACAATACTTGTTGTAATTTATTTCTACGATCGTTTAGGTTAAGGGTAAGTTGATCGTAACGAGGGGTCACGTTTTTTTTGTTCGGGAATACCCAAATTTGCAAAAACTTCACAGGTTGTTCTTTGCTTTTGTTGTATTCGCTATGGGTAATACCTGTTCCGGCACTCATCACCTGAATGTCTCCGTGTTTTATTACCGAAATATTTCCCATGGAATCTCTGTGCTCCAAATCTCCCTCCAACGGAATACTTATAATTTCCATATTGTCATGGGGATGTGTACCAAAACCCATTCCGGCTTCAACGAAATCGTCATTTAACACTCGCAACACCCCGAAATGCATACGTTCGGGATTGTAGTAGTTTGCAAAACTGAAGGTATGGCGACTTTTTAACCAACCGTGGTTTGCTTCACCGCGGGAGTTTGATTTATGCAATACAATGTTATCCATGATAGTAGATTTTGTGTTTGTAATGTGATTAAATCCAACAATATCCAAGGGCTGTAGCTCATCTATGTCGTTGGCAGACAAATTGGTAGTCAACTTATTGGTAGCTAACAAGGTGGTCCCCAGTATGGTGCTTTTAATAAATTTTTTACGATCCATGACCTTTTGTTTGTTTGAACAAATTTAAAACAATTATACAAAATATAATCGGATAATAAATAATAATTTCATTTAACTTGCAGGAGAAATGAAGGGTGTAGAATTAGACTTTGGTGTAGTTTCCAAATTGCTGATTGCGTTATTGGGACTGGTGACTTCTACTTTCATTTTTGTCGCTAAGTCGTATTCCTCACGAGCAAATAAATTCTTGGGGTTATTTATTTTGATTATGTCTTGGTTTCAAATGCAACCAGTTTTGTATGGTTACTGGGGATTGCATTTGAGGTTTCCATCGATTTATGGATTTGATATTATTTTTTTATTAGCGTTACCGGCATTAATTATTCTTTACTTTAAATATGTTACACAGGAATCGTATCGTTGGCAAAACGAGGATTTCTTGTTATTGGTACCAAGTTCATTTCAGTTTTTTAATTGGTTAAATTATTCGATGTTGAGTAGGGAAACGAAGTTAGAATTTGTTAAGGGGATATTAATTCGACCCGATTATGCATCAACTAAAACATATTTACAGGGAACCATATATACATATTTTATATTTCTGCTGATTTGGATTGTATTTTCATTGGTAAAATCAAGAAAGATATTAGCGGCTTTTTTGAAAGAGAATCCTAATCAGCATTGGGATGGTGAGCATTACAGAGTGATGCAGCGTTGGCTTAAAGGGATATTTTTATTGTATGCGGTAATGAGTGCGATGTTTGTTTTCAACTACACTCGACAAGTAATATTGGATGTTTCCTACGACGGACCGTTTTTGTTTTTTATTCCTTGGTTGAGGATGTCAATTTTGGTTGTTTTTGTACTTAGAATATTACTGTTTCCTGAGGTTTTATTTGGGGTGCCAACTTTTTCGCGGATCAAATTTCAGAATGATTCTGGCCCGGTTGACGAGGAAAGGGCAAAGTTGGAAAGTAAATCTAAAGCAATTAGTCCAGCAGTGCATGATCCAAGCATATTGATAGAGCAATCAGGGAATTTGGAGTTAACGAATATTCAAGTCGCTGATTATTTGAAAAGAGTATTTAAATATGTCCAGGAGTTTCAGCCTCAGACTTATGAGGATTTCACGTTGGAAAAACTGTGTAAACAAGTTAATATCCCCAAAAGTCATTTCAGTTATTTATTAAAATATCATTTCAAAGAAACATTTGTAGAATACAGAACTCGTTTACGTATTGAGTTGGCTTGTCAGTTATTGAAAAATTCAGAAAATCGATTGTTAACCTTAGAGGCGATTGGAGAGAATGTAGGATTTTCTTCACGTTTCACTTTTATTCGAGCCTTTAAGAAAGTAAAGGGAATAACTCCAAGTGAGTTTTTAGCTGAGTTGAACAGGCCTTGATAATCTAGTATTGATAAAAATACTGGTGGCGTTTTTTAGTTTTTGCAACATATACTATTAGTATGAGTGCGAAGAAATTCGTCAAATTTGCAACAATGGAATCCGTAAAATGTTTGAAAAATTTGGCTGTTATTATGATTTCCATATCATTGATGGTGATTTCGGACAGTTCAAGTTATTCAGGAATTAATGTGTATTTCATTTTTACAATTGTTTTGGCTTCGATTTTCTGGATTATTCATAGGATTTTTCGTTCAGAAGCAGAAGTATAGCATCTTAGTGTGTTTAGAGTTAAAACGGATTGGTGGAGGCCAATCCGTTTTTATTAAGAAATTTATCAATTCACCATATTTAATACTTCAATAATGGCATAATTTTGGTTATGCCAAATATCTATCGTTAATTTGTCACAATTTGGAATTAAACTATGCGAAAACTATTAATTATAATCTTTATTTCTCTATCTATAAATGCTTACGGCCAAGATGGAAGTAAGGAAATTGACAGAAAAATAAACTCAGTTGAATCGCGCACTTCAACGTTAGCTGAGGAAATTGATCAATTGAAAAGTCAATTGAATAAGGTTAGTTCAGAAAATAGTAAGTTGAAATCTTCTTTGCGCAGATCAAACGATAGTTTAACAGCCGTTGTAACTAGATCTTTGGAAGTGCAGGCTCAAAACGAAAGAGCATTAAATTTGGCATTGGACTCATTTAAAGTAAAGTTTGCGGAGCAGAATAAAACGGTGGAAGCGGTACAAGCGAATTTGGATGAGAAATTTAGAAATCAGTTAATGATTTATGTATTATCGTTAGCTGTTTTTGTTGTTGTAGTAATAGTTGCTAGTAGAACTGCAGCAAGTAAAGGATTAAAACAAGGTATCTCCAATTGGAACCATTTTCAAGAACATTTTTTAAAAAATAACAAATAAACAATATGGCAAGTAATAAAGGCAAACTCGATCCAATTACCTTCATTTATGGTATGGGTGCAGCTATCGTATTGGTAGGTGCGATGTTTAAGTTTTTGGGCTGGAACTTTGCGAACGAAATGTTCATCATTGGTCTTTCAGTTGAAGCAATTGTATTTACAATTTCTGCGTTTGAAAGAAAAGTAGAAGATAAGGAGTACAATTGGGAACAGGTATTTCCTCAGTTGGAAAATGGTGAAAAGAAGGAAGGGGTAGACACCACAGGTTATCAATCAGCTATGGCTCAGTTTTCTCAAACGTTGAGTCAATTAAGTACCGGATTGAAGGAAATGACTGAGAGTGTTAATCAAATCAAATCGGAATTAAAAAGTAGCGCTGATCAGTCTGCTTCGATGCAAAAAACCATGACGGAGTTTAACCAGTTGATGAACAATTACAACGATAATCTTCGCAAGATCAACGACCAATACAATAGTTTTATTCAAAAATAACAAGAGGAAAATCTAACAGAAATGGGTTCCTCAACCATTAGAATAAGCAGAGCTAAAAATGTCTCATTTATGAGGCTTTCTCTGTTTTATTTGATTTTTATTGTACAAATTTTCTTCACCTCTCCAGGTTTGTATGTAATGCAATATAAAAGTGTTGCTGCCACACAAACTATGATTAATGAGCGTTTGGAGTCTGAGTTGAATGTCTTTCGAGCCGTTGACGATAACCAAGTTCAATTAAAGGCTACTACGTTACAGTTGGTTTCAGAACTAGATGTATTAAAAGAAAAGTATTACGCATACGAAAAAGAAGCGGGAATTGCAGGAGATCGTTTGCGAGAAAACAAGTTTGCAGAATTGCAGGTAAGACAGGGCGAATTAGGTGTACAGGTTAATAAAATACTTAGCACATATTTGGCAGCTTATGGTAAAGTAGGCGTGAAAAATTTGGCTGATGATATTAAGAAACTTCGCGATTACAAGGGGGTTGAGTTTGATGCTATGTATTACTTCTTTAAGGCAACGCCTAATGGAGTAGTTCCAACGATATTTGAACATTTTAAAACCGTTTTTCTTTATCAATCGTTAATCGCTTTGAAAAAGAAGGATTTAGAACTTCCGAAATTTGAAATTTTAAGTATTGACCAAACCGATTTTATTCAAAAGTTCAAACGAAGTTTAATTTTGGGTGAAACATTGGATTTGAAAATAAGACCTAAAGAGTCTGGTGCAAGGCCTGTAGTTAAAGTTAACGGAAAAACCATTGATATAGAGGTTTTGAATAAAGTTGATTTTAGAATAGTGTATAAACCTGATCGAGTTGGGGATTATTCTTTGGATATAGCTGTTGGCGAAAAAAGAATCTTAGCTTCTTTTGAAGTAGTAGCACCCGCTTTCCGATTCATGCGCAGTTCATCCAGTATTAGCGGTGTTGTGGGTGAGAAATTTTTCATCACCTTGGATAGTGTTTATGTTCCCAAAGGGGATTATGTAAAATTTGTATCTTCCGCTGCAACCATTGAACGTAAAGGGATGCAATTGATAGTAATACCTCAGAAAGAGGGAAGGTTTGATATTGCAATGATGTTGGGCGATAAAGAGGCGGATAGAGCAGCTTTTTTTGCATCGGTAAAAGAAGCGCATAATGTTTCATTGATGGATGTCGCTGGCAATACTGTTGCTTTATCGCAAGCAAATAAATTAGAGTCTGAAAATAGTTTTTGGCAAGTAGTGGATTTTGATATGTCGGTGACTTATCCCGATGGCACGTATAAAAAGTTACACAGTACTACGAGATTCCTTCGCAATGAACTTAGGGAATTAGAATCAAAGGCTCCGAAGGGTAGCATTATTATTTGTGATAACATTCGTTTGGTAGGCCAGGTTAATGGATCAACGGCAAAAGGAGAGTCGTTAGTAATTGTAAAATAGTATGGGAAATTTGGTTAAAGTTAAAAAGACGAAAACCTTACGCTTTAAATTAATAAGTGTATTGTATTTGTTATTTATATCCTTGTCTATTTTACAAATTCCAATCGAG
>CAYUNO010000073.1:0-9518 GCA_964446075.1 uncultured Flavobacteriaceae bacterium
CCTGGGATGTCTTTGGAGATTCGAAAGCAAATTTCCGGTTCCACGCGGGGATGGATATAGGAACTTCTTTGAGCGCTGCCAGCGTTTTCGATGAACATGGCATCGGTTAATCGACCCCAAATAAGATCGTTAACCCCCATTTGTTGCATTTTGGCTTCGGAGGTGAATCCCATTTTTAGTCCGATTAATTTTTCCCCTTCTTGGTATCGATGTTGGAGAAGCAGGCGTTGAACTTCGTAGGCTTGGTCTATGCTTAATTCCTGCTGTGTGGAAATCTGGGCGATGGGTTTTTGGGTTCTTGCGGCCTGATGCAATTGGGTTGCGATTTCTTCTAAACTATAAACGGATGCGCTCATGGTGCAAAGATATCGAATCGACTGTTGTAATTTTGAGCCATGCAAATGGATGCAACAATTACGCAGGAAGATTTGCAGCAATCGGCCAATCAGCTTATTGTTGCCATGGAAACAGGTGTGCCCTGTTCGCCGATAAGAAATATCATTGGCGATTCCGATGTAGCCGCGGCGTACGCCGTGCAAGGCTTGGTGAATGCGCATCGAATTTCCAAAGGGGAAAAGGTAGTTGGTGCAAAAATTGGTTTGACATCATTAGCCGTACAACAACAATTGGGCGTGAATCAACCCGATTTTGGGTATTTGTTTGCAAGCACCGAAGTTGAAAACGGAGGAAAATTATCGGTTAGGGAGGTGATTCAACCTAAAGCCGAAGCGGAAATTGCATTTAAATTAAAATCCGATTTAGATGGTGAAATTACAGTGGAATCGGTATCGGCTGCGGTTGATTTTGCCGTTGGAGCCATCGAAATTGTGGGTAGTAGAGTGTTGAATTGGGATATTCGAATTACAGATACAGTGGCCGATAATGCCAGCGCTTCTCATTTTGTGTTGGGTACGGTTAGCAAAAATATCGATCAGGTAGATTTAGCAGCGGTTACGATGAAGTTATATAAAAATGGAGTGGAAGTTTCCGCTGGATTGGGTGCAGCTTGTTTGGGGTCGCCACTGAAAGCGTTGATGTGGCTAGCAAAAACCTACCAAGAGCTCGGCACTCCACTTAAGGCCGGTGATTGGGTATTGTCGGGTGCTTTGGGCCCTATGGTTGCAGGTGAATCGGGAGATCATTTTGAGGCTGAGATTTCGGATTTTGGAAAGGTGGGATTTAGTTTTGTTGATTGAAGTAATTGAAAGCGAAATACATAGAGGTAATCAGGGGAAATGAAAAAAATCAAAGCGGCCATCATCGGTTCTGGAAATATTGGAACGGATTTGATGATAAAAATTATGAGAACTTCCAAAAATTTAGAAATGGGAGTTTTTGTTGGGATAGATCCTCAGAGCGATGGATTGGCGAGAGCCGAACGCATGGGAGTAGCAACTACCTCGGAGGGGATTGATGGATTAATTGCTCACCCGTTATGGGATGAAATCGGGGTGGTGTTTGACGCAACATCGGCCAAAGCACATATAGCGAACTATGAAAAAATATCGGCGTTCCCCAATAAGCGTGTTATTGATTTAACGCCTGCGGCTATTGGTCCATTTTTAGTGCCTCCCGTGAATTTCGATGCTTTAAAAGATGTTCCCAATGTGAATATGGTAACCTGTGGAGGCCAAGCAACGATTCCTATGGTAGCTGCGGTTAATCGAGTGGCTAAAGTACATTATGGTGAAATTGTTGCGAGCATCGCTAGTAAAAGTGCGGGCCCGGGAACCCGTGCAAACATCGATGAGTTTACGGAAACTACTGCTTTAGCTATCGAAAAAGTTGGGGGTGCCACTAAAGGGAAAGCCATCATTATTTTAAATCCCGCGGAGCCACCGTTGGTGATGCGCGATACGGTTTTTACATTGAGCGATATCGCTGATAGGGAGAAAATCAAGGAGAGTATCGATTTGATGGTTGCCGAAGTTCAGAAATATGTTCCCGGGTATCGATTACACCAGGAGGTTCAGTTTGATGAAATATCACCGGATCATCGCGTGTTTATAGAAGGTTTAGGGCCGGTTTCAGGATTGAAAACTACTGTGTTTTTACAAGTAAAGGGTGCCGCACATTATTTGCCTGAGTATGCGGGTAATTTGGATATCATGACTAGCGCCGCCTTGGCAACAGCGGAAAGATTAATAGAAAATCAATCGTAAAACAGAAATGAGTAACAATAATTGGTTGAAATGGATAGGGGCATTGGCTATTTTGTCTGCCTTATTTTACGCAGTATATAGGTTATTTCAATTCACTAAAAACAAGCACAAATAATGGCTGGACGTGTTTATATTCAAGATGTAACGTTGCGTGATGGGATGCATGCAATTAAACATCAATACCCCAAGGAACAATTGAGGGAGTTGGCAATTGCGTTGGATAAAGCAGGGGTAGATGCCATTGAAATTGCACACGGAGATGGTTTAGCCGGTGCTAGTTTTAACTATGGTTTTGGTGCACATACGGATTGGGATTGGTTGGAAGGGATTGCCGAGCAATTGACGCACGCGCGTTTGACAACCCTATTACTTCCAGGAATTGGCACTATCCACGATTTGAAACGGGCTAGAGATTTAGGCGTAAGCAGTGTGCGAATTGCTACCCATTGCACGGAAGCGGATATATCGGCACAGCACATTCATGCTGCCAAGGAATTGGGGATGGATGTAGGTGGGTTTTTAATGATGGCACACATGAATACACCCCAAAAATTAGCGGAACAGGCCAAACTGATGGAGAGTTATGGTGCTGATTGTGTGTATGTAACCGATAGTGCGGGCGCCTTATTGCCCAACGATGTTAAAGAACGAATGTTGGCTTTTAGGGAAGTGTTAAATCCTAAAACCGAAATCGGAATTCACTGCCATCACAATTTGAGTTTAGGTGTGGCGAATACTTTGGTAGCGATGGAATATGGAGCCGTACGGTTGGATGCTTCATTGGCGGGGATGGGAGCGGGAGCCGGGAATGCTCCGCTAGAAGTTTTAATTGCCACGTTGAATAGGATGGGGGTTGAGCACGGTTGCGATTTGTATCAATTGATGGATTTGGCCGATGATGTAATACGGCCGTTGCAGGCGCGACCTGTTCGTGTAGATCGTGAAACCTTGAGTTTAGGGTATGCTGGAGTTTACTCAAGCTTTTTGTTGCACGCTGAAAGAGCTTCAGAAAAATATGGTATTGACACTCGAACGATTTTGGAAGAATTAGGTCGTAGGAAAATGGTTGGCGGTCAGGAAGATATGATTGTTGATGTTGCTTTGGATTTGTTGAATAAAAAGCAAAGTTAATTTAGTGGATTGAGGTCTATTCGGGGATTGTAAATATTCACGTAAATGTAATCTTCCATCGTAAATTTATTCTTTATCGAGTTTTTTATTCAAATAATGGAATAAAGAGACCGAGTTGTGGAAATTTCATGAGATTAACAATCAATTCTTTATTAAATTCGCAATTCATTTATGAAGAAATTAAATTTATTTCTGGCAATCGCAATAACGGCCTCAGCATTTACTAGCTGCATTGGATCGAAGGAGGCTTACGACAAATCCAAGTTAAGCGGTTTTGTTGCTACGCAAACCAAGCAAATTATTCGTGATGCTGCGGAAGGATCAACCCCGGGTTTAGATATGGGTAAGTTAGTTCAAGAAACTACTGCAGAGGTTAAGGCATTAGATGATAAAATGAACCAGGTAAATGCCGAAATTAAGCGTTTGGAATCGAAAATAGCTTCAACAGAGAAAGTAGAAAAAGAGGCAAAAGCCGAATTTGAAAGAAGTAATATTACCAGCGTGTTTTTTGCACTCAGCTCTGCAACATTAACTGAAGCGGCCATGCAGGAATTGTATCGTTGGAAATTGGCCTTAGAAAGAAGTAGTACTCAATACAATTACTCGATTGTTATTTATGCAAGCGCAGACAGAACGGGTTCAAGCAAGACCAACGATATTTTGAGAGCGAAGCGTGCCGATGCGGTTAAGTCATTCTTAGTTAAATTAGGTTGCAATGCTAGTAATATTCAAGTGATTACATCTCAGCCTCCCTACAATGCTGTTGAGAATTTAGACAGAAGAGCCGTAGTGGGCATTTCAGTGAAATAATCGGTTAGACTATTTAAGTTTATATGAAAAAGCTGTGGCAATTGTCACAGCTTTTTTTATTGGTGATAGATGAGAGTCCTAAAGGTAAAATATTATTATTCTTCAGTACCTTCGTTTACTATGCAGTACGATTCCGCATTTCGTCGATTTATTACTTTTGAGTTGGTCCTTCGGATTACGATTTTAATATTTTTTGTATCATTTTGGGATGGCAACTGCGTAGTAGCACAATCCAGGGCAACTCTAGGTGCAGTTCAGGTGAAACCCACAAAATCTGCCCAGCAGGCTGCAGTGCCCCAATCCAATTTTGAAACAGACGGAGCAATTGGAAGTGATTACAAATATGTGCCTTTTGTAAATCCGTTTATTGGTACTGGCGGACATGGACATACCTTCCCCGGAGCCACTGTGCCGTTTGGAATGGTGCAGTTAAGTCCCGATACTCGCAACGACGCTTCTTGGGATGGTTGTGGCGGTTATCATTATAATGATTCTTTTGTTTATGGTTTTTCTCATACTCACTTAAGCGGCACCGGAGTGAGCGATTGGGGGGATGTTTTGGTAATGCCGATATCGGTCAATAACGCCAAAAAAATGGATGTTATTCGCGCATTTAGTTCCACTGAAGCATTGAATGCAAGGGTTAGGACATTGGAGGAAATAAATGCAGATTCGGCGATTTGGTATCGTCAAAAACGACTTCTGCCCTCTGAATATAGACAACCGTTAGATCACACAGGCGAACAGGCCGAGGCAGGGTATTATCGGTGTAATTTTAATTCGTTAAAGTGTAGAGTAGAGTTGAGCAGTGGAGATCGTGTTGGATACCATCGATATACCTTTCAGCAGAAAGATACGGTATACTTTCTCATCGATCTTCAACACCGCGATAAGGTATTACAAAGCAGTATTTTGCCTGTTTTATTGGATCAGAAAAACAATGAGGGCAGCGGTGAATCATCAGCCATCAATGCGAATGTTGTAGGGAATAGACGGTTAGAAGGGTATCGTTTTAGTAAGGCGTGGGCCGATAATCAACAGTTATATTTTGCGATGGAGTTTAATTCCGATATCGTTTCTTATCGGTATTCATCGGATGGTAATCAATTGGTGGTGGGGTTGATTCCTGCTGTCGACAATCAGGTGCTGTTAGCCGTTGGTATTTCTCAAACGTCGATTATTGGGGCTTGGGCCAATTTGTTCTCTGAGCTGAAATTGAGTTTGCCTGGACAGAAACCATTAAATTTAGCAGGTGATTTTATTCGGGCCAAAATACAGATTGCAAGAATGCGGCAGTTGTATCCAAAGCCCGAAGATCAATGGTTGCGAACCCAATTTCGAACCGAGACCAAATTTGGGTGGCAATTTGAAAGTACGAGCTCAGGGTTGAAGCCAAAAGGGTTGCAGTTTTACGCCAATGCTGGCACTGCGGTTGGAAATTCTTTTTCGAGTAAAGTAGATTCTCTGTTGCAGTTTATTCCTGCAATCGCCAAGCAACAATCTTCCATGACTTGGGATTTTGATGAAAAAAAGAGATTGGCTCAAGAAACCTGGGACTTGGAATTATCGAAAATAAAGGTAGACCGACCTTTGGTTCATCCGGTAGGTAAAGACATGGGAGGCTGGAAAGCAATGGAATCGCCTGGGGATCAAAAAAACAATAAACTAACCATATTTTACACGGCATTGTACCACACGATGATCCATCCTTCCTTGTGTTCGGATGTTTTAGGTTGGTATGCAGGCAGGGGGGAAGATGCGTTGTATAAAACGGATTTAACAGAGGATTTAAAGCCTCGATATGAGCGGAAGGTTCGGGTCGTAGACCATGACGTGTATAATGTATATTCTTTGTGGGATACCTATCGTGCACTGCATCCGTTGCTTACGTTAATAGATGCGCCACGAACCTTGAATTTTATCCGGAGCATGATGTTGCAATACGAAGATGCAGGCCGATTACCCGTTTGGGAGTTGAGTGGTTGCGAAACCAATTGCATGATTGGGTACCACAGTGTTTCGGTGATAGCCGATGCATGGATGAAAGGACTTCGGGATGTGGAAGATGTGTTGTTTGATCAGCGAAGAGCTTTGCCATTAAATACCAATGCAAAACGCTGGTTGCAAGCCATGGTGGTAAGCGCCCGAAAAGATCATAATCCAATGAGCATTTTAGGCGATAGCATTGGGAATTTGGGATATTACGGCATCGAACATCGGGCCGAATCTGTTTCTAAAATTTTGGAATATGCTTATGACGATTGGTGCATTGCACGGATGGCGGAAGATTTGAAAGTAATGGATGTTGCCAAGGAATTTTATCAGCGCAGCGAGCGTTGGCGCAATGTTTTTGATGCTAGTATAGGATTTATGAGACCTCGTACCAATGGGGGATGGCATTCACCGTTTGATCCTCGTGAGGTGAATAATCATTACACGGAGGCGAACGCATGGCAATATAGTATGTATGTTCCTCATGATCCCATGGGTTTGATTGACGCCTTGGGTGGGGAAAAAGCCGGTATCAAGCATTTGGATTCCCTTTTTAGTACCAGTTCGGAAACAACGGGCAGGGACCAAGCCGATATCAGTGGTTTGATTGGCCAGTATGCTCACGGAAATGAACCATCGCATCATATGGTTTATCTATACAATTACTTAGGCCAACCACAAAAAGCGCAATCCCTGGTAAACAGAATTTGTTACGATTTCTACAAAAATGCACCCGACGGGCTAATAGGTAATGAAGATTGTGGTCAAATGAGTGCTTGGTATGTAATGAGTGCGATGGGGTTGTATATGATTGCTCCGGGTTCGAATTTATATGCAACGGGGTCACCGCAATTTGGGGAGGTAGTTTTGAACAGGAGTCAAATGGTTGGATTTAATCCTTCGTATGACGGTAAAACAGATAAAATTACCAATTCTGAGCTTATTCTGAGAGTGGCTCAGGATGCTAACAGCACAGGAAATCCAGTTGCAGTTAAAGTTGGAATCCGACCCGAGGGCGGAAAAGGAATAAGTGCCGATGCTTCGGATTTTACGAATTTGTTTGTAGGTCATTCGGACTTGTTAACCTGGGATGCTTTGGTGTTTGTGCCGGTTGTCAGTGAGCAGCGCGAGAAAATGCTCATTAAAACGGTAAAACAAAACATAAAATCCGATTATGCACCCGGGGTTTTGCTACAAGGTAATCGTGTGTATCAAGATAGTCATACTATAGAGGTTAGAACATTAAGCAATTGGGGCGGTAAACTCACCCTTTTGTTGCAAGGTGAAGGGCTGCGCGGTGTTTATTTTAGCCTTCCCTCCGAAAGTGTAAAATCTACTATTGGTTGGACAGAGTTCACATTTAAGGTATCAGCCGAGCCGTTTTATATTCATCACGTTGGGGGATTAAAGGTTTTGGCAAAAATAGATAGTACCATAATGGTGAGTGGGTTACCGGGTTCTAGGAAGGGTGGAGTGTATGGAAATAGCGACTGGACCTACGGAGAGTTTTTCCCGGTACCCAATAATTATTCTATTAAGTTGAGCAATAAGTACCAAGCACAATATACCGGTGGCGGTGATCGGGCGTTGTTGGATGGAATTCGGGGTGGATTGGAATGGCGCGCCGGAGGTTGGCAGGGTTATTACAATAAGCACCTAATTGCTACGATCGATATGGGAGAGTTAAAATCAGTAAAGCGAGTTTCGATAGGATTTTTACAGGATTCCAAAGCTTGGATTATCTTTCCACGGAGCGTTGCTGTGAAATTCAGTAAAGACGGTATTCATTGGACAAATGAGATGGGAGCAGCTCACAATATTTCAGCTATGGATGAGCGGGTTCAGACGTTGGAGCATGATTTTAAATTGGATAAAAATACGTTAAAAGGTTTGGGATTGCGCGGTGCTAAGGCCAATAAGGTACGCTATATCATGGTAATTGCGGAACCTTATGGCGCATTGCCTAAGGAGCATTTGGGATATCCCTATCAGGGTATGTCGCATTTGTTCGCCGATGAAATCACCATCGAATTGAATAAGAAAAAATGAGTAAGCGGGTTGAAGTTTGCGTTTTTTCGTTAGAAGATGCAATAATGGCGGCTGAGGCTGGCGCAGACCGGTTGGAAGTTTGCGTTCATTACGATTTGGGAGGTGTTTCCATGCCTGAAGAAGATCTAAAAACACTGGCGATTCGTTTACAGCAGATGGATTTTGTGAATGCTAGTGGGAAGTTAAAAGCGGCTGTTATGTGCAGGCCCCGAGGCGGCGATTTTTGCTACTCCAAGGACGAATTTTCAGTTCTAACTTCTTATGCTTCAACGGTTGCTCAACTAGGCTTTGAAGCGTTGGTATGTGGATTGTTAATATTAGAAAATGAGCAGTGGGTTTTGGATGAAGCCGGTATTTCCAGTTTGGTTGCTATCTGTAAAGAAAATCAAATGGAATTTGTGTTTCATCGGGCATTTGATGAGTTGAAGGAGCCATTTGCGGCATTGGAATCGTTGAGTTTGTTGGGTGTAAATAGGGTGCTGTCTGGCTGGGGGCAACGGGATTGGCCAATGTTCCTTAGGTTAATTAAACAAGCAAAGAAATTGAATATGGTTTTCTTGCCTGGCGGTGGAATACGTAGTCATAATGTAAGCGATTACTGGTCTGCCGGTGTTGACTTTGTGCATAGTGCGGCGGGGAGCATCATTGCAAATCGATTCGCCTTGGATGTTCAAGAATTGAACTCAATATTGTCGAGTAGAAAATGAAAACCTCCATTATGCCATTAATGCAATTGGCCAAGTGTCCTAAAATTGAATTTCCAAGATTGCAGTTTGGATGGTTTATTATGCTTTCATTACCTGTTTTTAGCGTTTTTAGCCAAGTGAATCAGGATATTCCTACGTTGATAAAAACGGGGGAATCTTTAGGTAAGTCATCTTCATCATCAGAGACATTTTCCCAATTTCGGATTGAAAATTGGAATTTAAACTTGTTGGATGGGAAAGCGGCGGACAGCACCGATAGTGGGTTGTTACAGCACGGAGAAATTAAAATAAATCATCATACTCCGAGTATTAACGATATTTTTTGTGAACATTTGGTAACGGGTTGCACCGATGTTTGTAAGAAGATTGAGTGGTATTCATGGAAGTATTCGGCTCTGATTTTTTCATCGGCTAACGAGGCTTTGTCGAGAAAGCATTGGAATATGGAGCTGAAACAGTGGGAGGGTGCAGAGATTTCGGTTTTTATCAACGGCAATTTGATTGAAGAAACGTATCAACCATTTGCTTCGTCGTTTGCACAGAAAATGTTGGTATTGGATCCTTTCTTACGAAGGGATGGCAAGGACAGTATTGTGATTCTCTTTCAGGCCCCCACTCCGCTTGCCAAACAGATAGGGTATAAGTCGGGGATAATTTTCCCGGCAGA
>CAYUNO010000074.1:0-9459 GCA_964446075.1 uncultured Flavobacteriaceae bacterium
GCGGCTGCAGGTGCACTAGGATATGCATTTATGACCTTTTCAATTTCAAGTTACGAGGCAGGTCATATCACGAAAGTTTTATCTATGGGTGTAATGCCTGGCGTTTTTGCCGGTTTGGTCTATTTGAATAGAGGGAAATACTTGCTAGGGACGGCGTTAACAGCTTTTTTCTTTGCTGCTTTGGTGGGATATTTTCACTATCAAATTGTTTATTATGCAGGTATCATGATGGTAATTTACTTTGCTGTGCAATGGGTAATGGCTATCGTTAATAAGAATTTTAAGTCGGTTTTGATGGCTAGTTTATTGGCAGCATTAGCGGCAGCATTGGGCACAGTCACTTGTATTGGAAAATTAAAAGATACCAACGATTATGCGAAAGAGACTATGCGTGGAGGTTCTGCGGTTGCTGATGATGCTAACAAAACGGAAAAAGCAGCATCTGGAAGTCAAGTAAGTAAAAAAGGCTTGGACATGGATTACGCCTTTGCTTGGAGTTACGGATTAGACGAATCGTTTACTTTATTGATTCCAGGATTTAAAGGCGGAAGTTCGGGTGAATTTGTAGACGACGAGCGTTTTGGAGAGGCCAGATTACCGTTGTATTTTGGTGATTTACAATTCACAAGTGGTCCAATATATCTTGGAGCTGTGATGATGATGTTATTTATTGTTGGTTGTGTAATAGCATTTATTGATTACCGAGCTGATTCAAGTAATGATGAGAATCGATTGTTTTTAGGCTTGGCCATATTTGGTTTGGCTTCGTTGTTGGTGGCTTTGATGTTAAGCTGGGGTAAGTATTTTGGATTAAATGCTTTCTTATTTGAAAATTTACCCTACTACAATAAGTTTAGAACTCCAATGATGGCCTTGGTGATTGCTCAAGTGGTTGTACCTTTAGTTGGATTTATGGGAATTGGCAAATTGGTAAATCTTATGTCGGAGCAAGGTTTGTCCTCTGCCGACACTAAGAAGTTTTGGAAGTATACAATAGGAATTGCTGGTGGACTGATGGGTCTTGCAATTTTAATCACCATGGGTGGAGATGTATCTGCTCCTGAGGACGCTCGAATTTTAGAAGGAGAAAACGGAAGAGATACATTAAATGCCATAAAAGCATTACGGAGTGATTTAGTTTGGGGTGATTTAATGCGATCCTTGGTATTGATGGCCATAGCTGGTGGTGTTTTATGGGGTGTATTAACGAGGAAGATTAATGGTATGGTTGCAGGGATAGCTTGTATTGTATTGGTTGGTTACGATATGTTAGGTGTTTCAAAACGCTATTTAACCGAAGAGAATTGGGAAGTTGCCGAAGAAGAGGAGGCAATTATGCCAACTCCAGGAGATGAAGCCATACTGAAGATGAATAAAGATGGAAAACGAGTAATAGATTATCGTGCAGGAATTAATAGAACTTTTAATGATAACACTTTAGGTGCTTTTCATCGCAGTATCGGTGGATACCACCCTGCGAAAATGAGTAGGTATCAGGATATAATATCGTATTGTATCGGTTCAACAGGTCCAACTGGAAGTGGCGATTTAATGAATAACAATGCCTTGGACATGTTGAATTGTGGTTATATTTTAGGAATAACCGAAGACAATAAGCAAGAAATTCCAGTGGAAAGACCATCGGCCTTGGGTCATGCTTGGTTTGTAGATTCCGTGATTAAGTCGTCTTCGGCAAAACAGGCGTTGATGGATATTAATATCAAGAATATTCGCAAGAATGCTATTTTCGATCCGTTATCTGAATCGCCAAATACTACCGTTTACACTAAAGATAGCGCTGCTAAAATTACTCGTTTATTCTATACTAATGATAGTATCGAATACATTAGTAACAATTCAACAGAAGGCCTAGCTGTATTTAGTGAAATTTATTACAATCAGAAGAATGGTGCGTGGAAAGTATTTATTGATGGTAAGGAAGCTAAATCTTACAGGGCTAATTATATTCTGCGAAGTGCTGTAATCCCTGCAGGTAAGCACAATATTAAATGGGTGTATGTGCCTGAAAATCGCAGTTTATTGGTGACAATGGAGGCAGGAGCATCGTTTGCAATTTTGTTGCTATTGCTTGCGCCGTTTGTACGTAAATTATTGAATAAATAAGTTTCCTTGACTCCACTCATTAGCGTAATCACCATAAATTTCAATAACAAATCGGGGTTAATACGAACTTCCGATAGTGTGTTGAAACAGACTTTTCGCAATCAAATTGAGTGGATAGTTGTGGATGGTGGCAGTAAAGATGGGTCTGTTGATTATTTAGAATCAATTAGTTCGTCCATAGATATTTTGATTTCTGAAAAGGACGAAGGTATTTATGATGCCATGAATAAGGGATTTGCGCTATCTGCTGGGGAGTATTTGTTGTTTTTAAATTCAGGCGACACCTTTCATGCTTCGGATGTGGTGGCACTTACAATAGGTTTCATTAATGAATACACACAAATTCACGGCAAGAAACCGGAAGCCATGTACGGTGATACTCAGTTTGTCAGCCCGCAGGGTGATTCCATTGGGTTAATTTCCCAGTTAAAGCCGCAACCATTTCCAAAAGTTTTAACAGCCAAAAGTTTTCGTTTTGGGATGAATATTTGTCACCAAAGTTTGTTTTTACATCGGTCTGTATTTGTGCCTTTTAACGATAAAAAATACAGATTAGCTGCGGATGTTGATTCAATAATTGCTTCCCTTAAACGTTTAACAGTACCTGGATTAAATCTAGGCTTTGTAGTAAGTGATTTTGAGGTTGGTGGGAGCAGTTATCAGCATACAAAAAAAGCTTGGAAGGAACGTTTTACTATATTGAGTGAGCATTACGGATGGTTTCCGAATCTATTCAATCACGGTTGGATTTTTTTACGTAGGGCGTTGTTTTCATTGAATTTATATAAGCCATAGTTATGAGTAACACCGAGAGGGTTGATAAATCGCTATTTGAACAGGAACATTATTTAGGTAAACCTGCAGATGCGGATGATTTATTGGTACGGAGAAGGATTGCCTTGTTGGAGGAATTTGAACCATTTTGGCATGGAGAAAATCTACTTGAAATAGGTTGTGGTAATGGCAATACTGTCCTGCCGCTATCTAAAAAATTTACACGTAGTGTAGGATTAGAGTATGCAGATGTTCACCAGAAGGATTATAATTTATTGCGTAATCAATTGGGAGTTACGAACAGTGAGTTTGAATCGTGGGATATTTTATCAGGTCCATATAGATTTAGCGCAAACTTGAAAGAACATGTGGGGGCACAAGTAGGGGGGCAAGGTGAAATAGCTTCAGTTGAGTTGACAAGTGAAAAAATATCCAATGGGGATAATAATTTGGCGGATCGTTTGATTAGTTTTGAGGTCATTGAACATTTACCCAGTGAGGATGGTGTAAGAAATTATGCAGAATCGCTAAAAATTGGAGGTATAGCAGCGATCTCTGTACCCAATAAGTGGTGGGTTTTTGAGACGCACGGAGCGAATTTGCCTTGGTTGCCTTGGAATAGAGTGCCATTTTTTAGTTGGTTGCCCACTCCCTTGCATGAACGCTGGGCTCATGCACGGATTTATACAAAGAAGAGAATTGTTAATTTATTGGAAAAACACGGATTTGAAATTTTGAAGGTACAGTATGTTACTGCTCCCATGGATGTGGTAAAATGGAAACCCTTGCAATCTTTTCTAAGAAATTGGGTATTTCGTGGAAATTCCACTACCAATCCATTTAAAGCTGTTAGCATATTAGTATTTTGCAAGCGAATTCGATAAAACACTTTTTAAGACAGTTTTTCATTATACATAATTGATAGTTAGTATTTTAAATTTAAGCACCGTTATGAAACTTTATAATAAACTATTTTTGATAGGGGCATCATTGGCCACTATTTCTGCTGTTTCGGCTCAAAGTAAACCCGATAAACATTGGTATCACAGCAAACCAAGTAAAAAGAACATGGGTATTTCTTTGACAGAAGCTTATGGTATGGGTATACCTTCTAAGAAAACCATCGTTGTGGCTGTAATTGACGGAGGTACCGATATCAATCACCCTGATTTGAAAAGTGTGATTTGGCATAATCCTGGTGAAATTCCTTTTAATAATATTGATGATGATAAAAATGGTTATGTGGATGATACGGTGGGATGGAATTTTATTGGTGGTGCTGATGGCAAAATGGTTGGCAAAGACAATTTAGAAGCTACGCGCGTTTACAAAAAGTTAAAAGATAAGTTTGCAGGAATGACGGAGGAGCAAATTGCTGCTCAGCCGGAAGGTGCGTTATACGAAAAGTTGAAAGGCGATATCGGAATGAAATCGGCTATGTACAAATCTATATTCGATACGTATAAAGATTTGGATAAAAACTGGACTGATATTGCGATGAAGACAGGTAAAGTCAATCCTTCTGCAGCAGATATTGAAGCCATGCCTGTTTCTGCGGAACAAGAGAAATACAAAGCATCGTTGGTGAAAGCCATGAAAAAAACGGGATCATTCTTATCGTTAAAGAAAGAATTGAAATCTGGGTTAGAGCAATTGGATGGCATGGCAAATTACCAATATAACTTGGAGTTTGATCCTCGTGCATCTATTGTAGGTGATAATTATGCTGATTCTCGTGAGCGTTATTATGGAAATAACAATGTTTCGGGTCCGGACGCCAGTCATGGCACACACGTTGCAGGAATTATTGGTGCTGTTCGCGGTAACAATGTTGGCTTAGACGGTGTTGCAGATAACGTTAGAATTATGGTTGTGCGTGTTGTTCCTGATGGGGATGAGCGCGACAAAGACGTAGCGAACGGTATTCGTTATGCTGTTGAGAATGGAGCTCAAATTATTAATATGAGTTTTGGTAAAGGGTATAGTTGGGATAAAGGTGTGGTTAACGAGGCGGTTAAATTTGCCGAAAGCAAAGGTGTTTTATTGGTTCACGCTGCAGGAAATAGCAGTTTGAATATTGATAAAGAGCTTAATTACCCTAATGATTCTTTGGGTGGCGGTGAATTTGCAAAGAATTGGATTGAGGTAGGTGCTTCTCAGCCGAAAGCAAAAGTGTTAGCTACTGATTTTTCTAATTATGGTAAAAACAACGTGGATTTATTTTCACCAGGTCAGGATATTTACAGTACTATTCCAAACAACGATTATGCCTATTTTAATGGTACTAGTATGGCTGCGCCAGTATGTGCTGGTGTGGCAGCATTTGTGTGGAGTAGATACCCAGAATTAACTGCGGAGCAAATTAAATATGTATTGGAAACAAGCACCAATAAAATGAAACCATCGGCGAAAGTAAAGGTACCTGGTTCAAAAGAGAGTGCGTTGTTTACGGATTTATCAAAAACTGGTGGACTTTTAAATGCGTCAAGAGCATTGACGCTGGCAGATAATTGTAAAGTTACTGGTTGCAAATAATTGCGATTTCCGAAGTTTAGGAAATAAAGTAATTTAGTTCTTTCCAAAAGCGGCTCATGGGGAATCCCATTACGTTGTAGAAGCAGCCGTTGATGGAAGATACTCCCACAAAGCCCATCCAATCTTGAACTCCATAACTGCCGGCCTTATCCATAGGGCTGGCAGTTTTTATGTAATGCCAAATTTCTTGATGGGTTAAGGTCTTAAATGTTACCTCGGTAGATTCATGAAATACACGTTCAGCTTCGGCACTTTTAATTGCAACACCCGTGAATACTTGGTGTGTTTTTCCGGACAAAAACGATAACATGTCGAAGGCCTCCTCTTCGCTGTTGGGTTTGTTTAGTACCTTGTTTTCGGAATAAACAATGGTATCGGCGGTTACCAATAATTGATTGCTTTTTAAAGCCTCATGATAATGTGAAGCCTTATGCTGTGCTAAGAATTTGGATATTTCGGCGGGTGTTTTATGTGCATCAAAGGATTCATCGGCATCGATGCTCACTATTTTGAAATTAAAACCTGTTTCTTGAAAAAGTTGCTGTCTACGAGGGGATTTGCTGGCAAGCAGTATTTCAAATTGAAATTGTGGAAGGTTATGATCGTTTGTGGGTAACTGGATATTGGACATCTGGGTTGTATGAAATTGGGTATGCTTTTGAAATAAGTGATTGTTTGCTTGTGGGGATACTAATTATTGAAAGATATTTTCGGAACTATTTAACGTTTTGCTGTAATGATAAGTTCTGAGGAGATTTTACGTCACTGCTGCTGCAAATTTATTGGATATGCTATCAAAGGCTGCGTAGTATTGATGAATTTTGAGGAAATTTGCATCATAATTACTTGCCATGTTTGATATAGAATCGTTGATGCAGCAGCATGTTGAGCCCAAGGATGTTCGTAAAAGACCCAAAGGATTAAAGCGTTGGTTAAGTTATTTGTGGCCTCAACGGGTTCTTCAAAAATCGTCTGACTATACGGAACTTTTGCAGGTGTTGGCTTGGAAGGGGAAGTATATTCTAGAAACCAATAAAGTTAATTACTCCTTTGGTTCACTTCATGGAATTATGGAAAAGGTTTTAACGGAGTTAAAAGCTAAACATGCTTCGTTTGACCGGGTGCTAATGCTGGGATATGGAGGAGGGAGCGCAGCCGAAATTATACATCAGCAGTATCAGCGAGATGCTGAAATAGTTGGAATTGAGATTGACCCAGCCATTGTTGATTTAGCCAAAGCGTATTTCTACACGAAAGGTGTAAGAATTATGCAAGAAAATGCTGTAGATTATTTGCGTAAGGCTTCTGAAAACTCATGGGAGTATGATGTGATATTGGTGGATTTATTTATTGACGATATGGTTCCCGAGTTGGTTTTCGATGAGCAGTTTATTAAGCAATTGGTTTCCGTTGCTTCGGGTGGACAAGTGGCGATAAATACAATGAAAGATAAATCGGGGGAATTCACATCGGCCAATAAATTACAACCCTTGCTTCAATCGCATTTTAAGGAGGTGAGTACTGTGGAGATCGGTGCGCACAATCGAATCCTACTATGTAAATGACCTGTTGGTTTTACAAAATACTGCTCAGAGGATTTGAGGGTATTCGCAAGTTATGAGGGATGGCAAGGCATTTACAGCGGGGTAAATGGTTGATGCTGATGGAAAAAATGGTATTTATGATGAGCCCATTGCAGAATTTGACGATTGAGGGTAGGATGCAGTAGGGAATTGATCTTTGGTGATTACCTTTGCGGAAGCATAATTCTATGATAAAATCTGTAGCGGTAATTGGCGGTGGTACTATGGGAAATGGTATTGCCCACGTTTTCGCCCAAAAAGGGTACTCAGTTAATTTGATTGACGTTAGACAGGATGCTTTGGATAAAGCGTTGGCTACCATCGGCAAGAATATGGATAGACAAATTGCCAAAGGGGGATTAACGGAAGACGACAAAGCTGCAGCTTTGGGTAATATTACTACCTATACAGATTTATCTAAAGGAGTTTCTTCGGTTGATTTGGTTGTGGAAGCGGCCACAGAAAATGTGGAAATCAAGCTTTCTATTTTTCGTGAGATGGATGCGCATGCTCCAGCCCATGCCATTTTAGCCACCAATACTTCCAGTATTTCTATAACCAAGATTGCTGCAGTTACCAAAAGACCAACCCAAGTTGTGGGAATGCACTTCATGAATCCAGTGCCCGTAATGAAGTTGGTGGAAGTAATTGAAGGATTTAAAACAGAAGAATCCGTTACTAAAACTATTTTGGAGTTGAGCAAGAATTTGGGTAAAGTTCCTGCATTAACCAAGGATTACCCAGGTTTCATAGCGAACCGGATTTTAATGCCGATGATCAATGAAGCAATAATTTCTTTGCACGAAGGGGTAGCAGGGGTAGAAGAAATTGATACGATAATGAAATTGGGGATGGCACATCCTATGGGGCCTTTGCAGTTGGCCGATTTTATTGGTTTGGATGTTTGTTTAGCGATTTTGAATGTATTGCATGATGGTTTTGGGAATCCAAAATATGCGCCCAGTCCGTTGTTGGTGAATATGGTAACTAGCGGTGATTTGGGAGTGAAATCAGGCAGAGGATTCTATGATTATAGCCATGGAACCAAGGATTTGGTGGTGGCGCCGGGTTTTGCAAAAAAGTAATTATCTTTGCACCCCCAATTTGGGCATAGTACACACTGATGAAGTTATCGCAATTTAAATTTGAACTTCCCGAGGAGTTAATCGCTCAGGAACCACTTAATACTCGTCACGACAGCCGTTTATTGGTTGTTCACCGAAAAGAGAGACGAATTGAACACAAAATGTTTAAGGATATCTTGGATATTTTCGATGAGGACGATGTGTTTGTGGTAAACAATACTAAGGTTTTCACGGCTCGCATGTATGGCCAAAAGGAAAAAACCGGTGCTCAAATTGAGGTTTTTTTATTGCGCGAGTTGAACCATGAATTGCGCTTGTGGGATGTACTGGTAGATCCGGCACGTAAAATTCGTGTTGGGAATAAGTTGTATTTCGGCGATGATGATTTGGTAGCCGAAGTAGTAGACAATACCACTTCTAGGGGCAGAACTATTCGTTTCTTGTTTGATGGTAGTGATGAGGAATTCGATAGGGTAATAAAAAAATTGGGCGAAACCCCCATTCCTAAATACATCACTCGGGGTGTTAAAGAGGAAGACGAAGTTTGGTATCAAAGTTTATTTGCCAAAAACGTGGGTGCTGTTGCTGCACCAGCGGCGCAGTTGCATATTACTCGTGAATTAATGATGCGATTGGATATTAAAGGTATCCGTTTCGCTGAAATTACATTGCATTTAGGGCTTGGCGCGTTTAGGGAAGTGGAGGTAGAAGATCTTACCAAGCATAAAATGGATAGCGAATATTATCGTATCGATGAAAATGCTTGCAACATGGTAAACGATGCCATCTCTAAGCGTAAGCGTGTTGTTGCCGTTGGAGGTAGCGTGATGCGTGCAATGGAATCCAGTGTAAGCTCAACCAGTACGTTAAATCCCAGCGAAGGTTGGACAGATAAGTTCATTTTCCCACCCTACGATTATAATATCGCTAATGCGTTTATAACAAATTTGCATCAGCCAGAATCCCCGTTGTTTATGATGGCGTGTTCTTATTTGGATCATGATTTCATCAATGAAGTTTACCAAGAAGCGATTAAAGAAAAGTATCGTTTCTTGTGTTACGGTGATGCGATGTTAATTTTATAAAAAAATAGATTTTGATATAAAGGCCGGTACATTTCAGTACTGGCCTTTTTTTATGATTGGGTTATGATTTATTAAATCGTTGTGAATTTGGCATACGATGAATAACTTCGTCCACCAATAAACGCAAGTTCATTATGCATTTGTTAAGCCAAAATTTGCGCGCTATCCATCGAAATTTTCTTTGGTTGGGTTTGTTTGTTTTGGTTGTAGGATTTTCATCTTGCAAGGAAAGTGCGCAACCTTGGGAATCGTTCGGTGATATTCTTCAAGAAA
>CAYUNO010000075.1:0-9258 GCA_964446075.1 uncultured Flavobacteriaceae bacterium
TACCCGTTGGAATTACATTGAGTGGAGGTATTGATTCTAGTGCTATTGCTGGTGCTATAAGGACTGTGCGAGAGGGGAATTTAATGACATTTACATCTTGTTCTGAATACAAGTCTTTTGATGAGCGGCATTGGGCGGAGATTGTTAATAAGGAAATAGAGGCTGAGTCGCATTACATCGTTTCTAGTTTGGATGATGTAATTGAACAAACCAGAAAATTAGTTTGGATTCAGGACGAACCATATCAATCGCAGAGTGCGATGATGAATTACTTGGTTTATAACAAGGTAAAGGATTCGGGTATAAAAGTAATCTTATGCGGTCAAGGTGCTGACGAATACATGGGTGGATATGGTCAATGGGCGGATATGCGTTTTTTACGTTGTAACAGTATTTGGAGTTTGTTGAAACAGCATAAATTTCCTGCTTTATTACGTTTTATTTATTTGTTCTGCTTTCAATTTTCTGTGTTTAAACGTTTAATAAACAATCAAGTATCTAGAAATTCTAGAATATTTAATTTTAGTCGATGGAATGTAAAACGTCGGCATATATTAGATCAATTTACTTCTAATCTATGGGAGGTTTCAGGAAATATTAAGCACTTTATGTTTCATGCAACACTGCCTAAGTATTTGCATTGGGAGGATAGAAATTCAATGGCTAATTCGGTGGAGGCGAGGGTTCCTTTTTTGAATCACGAATTGGTGGAACTATACAGTTCATTGGGTGAGGAGGACCTATTGTGTTCTGATAGAAAGGGGGTATTTAAAGAGGCAATTAGGGATTTATTACCAGAAGAAGTTTACTATCGAAGGGATAAAAAAGGATTTATAAACTCTGAACAGTTGTGGGTTAAGGAGGTAGATACGGATTTTTTCCGTACCAAATTGGAGATTGGGTTGGATAGAATTGGAGATAGGATACAAAAGAAGGCGATGTTAAATGATTTTGATTTGATGGTCTTGGGCAAACGGCCTTTTGATTATCAATTTTGGCGTATCATCATTTTTGGAGAGTGGATGAGTGTATTTGGAGTTGATTTCGGACAGAAAAAGTAAGATTTTTGATATTACTTGTAAGCGTATCATTTTATCCTGAGAATTCTCCGAGGTCATTTCGTGCCACGGAGTTGGCGAAAGAATTGTGTAGGCAAGGGCATAAGGTGCTAGTTGCTGGAGTAGATATTTCCGGTAAGAGCAATGCACAAAGACAGCGATTGCTGGAAGAATACGGCATACAGTGGTTGAGTTTGGGAGATGGTAGTTGGTCTATTTTGAATGAGCGTTGGCAGCAAGGCGGGAGAATCCGCTCATTGGTAGCGCGATTATTAGGGTATTTTGCAGAGTTTCCGAGTATTGAGTGGTATTTTAGAATCCCTAAAAGGTTAGTAATGCCCGTAGAAGTTGATGCGGTAATTAGTATCGCTAAGCCGTTTGCTGTGCATTGGGGGGTGAGTAGATTGGCTAAGAAGGGTTTGTTTAAGAATAAGGTTTGGTTGGCGGATTGTGGTGATCCCTTTATGCTGAGTACATTAAATGTGCGCCCGATTCCTTTTTATTTTAAGTATTTAGAAAAAGCGTTTTGTAGGGAATGTGATTTTATAATTACGCCAACGGAGGCGGGATACAAAGGATATTATCCAGAATTTAGGGAAAAGATTAGGGTTATACCTCAAGGATTTAATTATGAGGAGGAGCGTGTGAAGTTGGGCGATTACACGGAGAATGAGGTATTAACTTTTGTTTATGCGGGGGCATTTTTACATAAGGGAAGGAATCCGGCTGCGTTGCTAAAAGTTCTGAGTGACAGTAAGGTAGATTTTCGATTTTATATTTATACCCAACAACAATATTTAGTTACTCCGCATATCAAGTCAGGCGATGTACGTTTTATAGTTCAAGATATTATTCCTCGTGAAGATATTTTGCAAGTAATGCGGAAAGCGGACTTCTTGATTAATATGATGAACGGTACGAAGGTGCAGATGCCAAGCAAGTTAATTGATTATTATATTGTAGACCGACCGGTATTGAATGTTGAGGATGATCAATTGGGTTTTGCCGAAATTGAATCGATTAATCAATTTTTAAATAAAGATTATTCATCTCGATTTTTATTTGACAAGATGGAATCTTATTCAATTGGAGTTGTTGCCAATCAATTTTTAAGCCTAATAAATAATAGTAAAAATTGAGGAAACGTAATTTAGTTCAAGAACAATTTTATCCGTTTATTTTATTAGTATTATCACCTTTAATTTCCGTATTTATTGCTATAAAAGAATATAAATCGAAGTGGGCTGAAAATTTATTGTGGTTATTTATAGTGTTTTTCACAAGCTCACTGGCAAAAATTGAGGAGAGTTGGGATATACATAGATATATAGAGGACTATTTATATTACACCCGGATGGATGTTAGTTTTGGAGAGTTTTGGGAAAACATCACTACTAATTCTCCAGATTTTTTACAACCAACAATTAATTATTTTCTATCGAAATTTAGTAATAGTACACAATTTTTATTAGCTATATATGGTTTAATTTACGGTTATTTTTATTCTAGAAATTTATTTTTTATAATTAGAAGCTTAAATGGATTTATAAATAGATCCACCATTTTATTGGTGTTTTCTATATCTTTTATTATTAGCATTTTAGATTTTAATGGGTTTCGATATTGGACTGCTGCACATATTTTTATTTATGGAATAATTAACTTTTTTTTACTAGATAAAAAGACCAAAGGATTTCTGTGGATTTTGATGACACCATCGCTGCACTTTTCATTTTCTTTGAATGTTATAGTTTTTATTCTTCACGAGTTGTTTTTCAGGAAGAGGGTATTATTAACATTAATTATATTCGGTATTTCTTTTGGAATTGGGTCAATAGGAGTAAATGGAATTATTCCTGCACAATTAATGCCATCTTCTTATCAAACTAAAGTAAATACTTACACGAGTAAGGGAAATATTGAATCAGTTAGGCAGGCTGAGAAGTCATATTCTGTAAATAGATATGTAAGTTGGCCCAAGGATTTTCTAAATTATTTTTCTTGGGTGACTGTAGTAATATTATTTTTTGACATTTACACTAAGGGCAACAATTATCCAAGAAGTGAGTTGCTTTCTATGTCCTTATTATATGGTTCTATAGCAAATTTAGCTGCGTCAAATAGTATTTCTGGGGCGAGGTTATTAATGATCTTTGACTTAATGTTTTATGTGTATATAATATATGCGATACAAGATTTTTTAAAGAATTATTATTTCAAACTGATGTTCGATTATTACACTTGGATTTTTGTTGTTTCGGCGGTAATTAATATTCGTAGAATTTTTGATTATTTAGGATTTTCGGCAATTATGGGTGGGCCCGTAGTTAGGTTGTTTATGCCTGAAGATATTCCAATCATTGAAGGATTTAAGGCGTTTTTTCCATCGTTTTAGTGGAGTTAGGGTTATTGCATAGTTTGATTGGTGCTAGGGTGAAGGAACCTGTGGTGCTGTTTCAATCGGATGATTGGGGGTTTAACCGATTGGGATCTAAAGCAGCGCTGAAGGAGTATTGCGGTGGCGATGTTGAATTGTTGAAGGGAAATATGGCGTTGAAGGATGCTTTGGAGACGGAGGAAGATGTGTTGTTATTGAAGGATGTGTTAACGGAGGGAGGTGTTCGTGGTGCGGGGGAGAATGCGGCTGTGTTTACGTGTAATGCGGTGATGGCGAATCCTAACTTTGAAGAAATTTTACGCGTTGGTGGTGAATATTTTGTGGCGGAGGATGTTCGGGAATCCTACCAGAAAGTCTATGGTCACGGAGTGGGGGGATTTTCAACTTTGGTGGAAGGTAATCAACAGGGAGTTTTTGATATCCAATTTCATGCTTGGGTGCACCTACAATACGGAGCATGGTTGCAGGCATTGAGAGAAAAAGACACGGAGGTAGTGAATGGCGCTGAATTGGGAATTTGTGGTGTGAGTAGTTCCTGGGCAAAACGGAAATTGGGAAGATCCAATTTTCTCGCTGCATTGGATTGGCAACCTTCGGATGATGGATTTTCCCAGTTAGTGGAATCATGGAAACAAGCTTTTAGAGGTTTTGGGGAAGTATGGGGGAGGCGGGCCATATCGTTTATGGCACCCGCCTATATCTGGCCTGAACAGGTGGAAGCGATGTTGTTGAACCAAGGATTATTGTCGGTTCAAGGCCTTCCTTATCAATTAATACCTAAGGGCAGTGGCAAGTTTTTCAGGAAGTATCGGAGAATGCGAAAGACCAGCAACGGAGTTCAATATACGTTGCGTAATTGTTATTTTGAGCCGGGGGAAAATTATTCAAGGGATTATGTAAGTGAGTGTTTACAGAGAATGAAGACGCTTATATCCTGGCGAGTTCCGGTTATAATCAACACCCATCGATTCAATTATATGGGAGGAATCGATGTAGATCATCGAACCCATGGATTAAAAGAGTTAACCCGATTAATTGCTTCCATTCGAAAGCAGTGGCCGGAAGCCCGGTTTATAGGAACGAAAGAATTTGTGAATTATCTGTGATAAGTATCTGTCCAATTATTTGTGTTAACTATGCTGCCCACGGATTGCTTTAACCATGCTGCCCACTTTTTGCGCTTGATATGTAACCCATTGTTTGCACAGAACAAATAACCCGTTATTTGACCAAGGTATCGAATCCAAAAATAGTATTAAATGAAATTTTTAAACCCGTTTATTGAGCAATTAAAACCCTATCAGGTTGCTAGTCATAAAGTTTGGGAAGTAAGCGATAGTGAACGAAACGATTTATTAAAATTGGATTGGAATGAGGGCAGTATTGCACCTTCACCCAAGGTAAAGGAAGAATTGGTGAGATTGGTTTCGGATGAATCGTTGTATCGATTGTATCCCCCCACCTACAGTGAGCAATTGATGCAATTGTTGAGTAATTACACGGCATTGCCCGAGGAAAACATTCAGTATTTTGGTAGTTCAGACAGTTTGCAGGAGTATGTGAGTCGGGCGATTTTGTATCAGGGAGATCGAGTGTTAGTTGTGGGTCCAACGTATGATAATTTTCGTCTTAGTGCAGAAGCGCAAGGTGCGAATTTGACGTTTTTGGAAATGAATGCTCCGTTTGACTTTGACACGGTAGAAATTTCAAATCGGATTGCGAGTTTAATGGAGGAATCTGGGGGGTTAAAAATGCTATATTTATGTAATCCTAATAATCCAACGGGTAGCGGTATCTCTGAAAATGCCTTGCTTGGACTGATTGAATCGTTCCCCGAGGTATTATTTTTTATTGATGAGGCGTATTTTGAATTTGGGGGCGTTACGGTTTCAAAGCATGTTACTCGACTTTCTAATTTATTGGTAAGCAGAACGTTTTCAAAGGCGTTTTGTCTGGCTGGATTTCGAATAGGCGATTTGATGGGGGATGCGGATTTGGTCGCAGGTATTTCCAAGAATCGGAACTCTAAAAGCATAACTGTTTTTGCGCAAGCCGCGGCGTGTATGGCTTTGGAAGACATTGATTACATGCGTAATTATGTAGATGAAGTTACTTCGGCGAGGAAGGAGTTTGAGGAGTTTTTAAATGGTTACACTGAAAAAGTTGTCCCGTTTTCAAGTTCGGGGAATTTTATATTGATGCGGTTTCAATCGGCCGAAATCAAAGAATCTGTGTTGACCCATTTAGGTGAGCAAGGTATTTTTGTACGAAATCTAACCCATAGCAAGAAGTTGGATAATTGCTTGCGAATTTCTGTTGGAACACGGGATCAAATGCAACGAGTGATGAAGGTTTTGACTGAACTTTGGGATTAACACTATTAAATGAATAAAACCAAGATTGCATTTTTTGATGTTTGTGAAACGCTTATTTCGTTTCAAACGGCGGATGCATTCGTGGATTATATTCGGGATAATACGGATGACGATGTGGTAAAGGGCAGAATGCAAAGGAGAGAATGGTGGTTAAGGTTCTTTCATAAAATTCAGGTTGTTCGCGTTTGCAATAAGTTTTTACCCGGTTTAAAACTTGAAAAGCGGATGAAATTATGGCAATTGGAAGGCTTGAAAGAAGTGTATTTGCTCACCATGGGTCAGCATTTTGTGGAAGATGTTTTGAGGTATCACGAGATTAAACTTGTGGTAAATGAGATGCAGCAATTAATTTTGGATGGATATGATGTGATTTTGGTATCAGCTGGATATGATGTGTATCTTCAATTTTTGGGTGGCTTATACGGAGTGCCAGTGATTGCTACGGAATTGGACTTTGATAATGGTATTTGTACGGGAAGATGGGTGGGTAAAGATTGTTACGGCCAGGAAAAAGTTCGAAGAATTTGTCGATACTTGGGTGTAAGTTGTGAGCAATTGGATGGATTGCAAAATTCAGTTGCATATAGCGATAGTGAATCGGATTTGCCGATGTTGAATTTGTGTAAGAAAGGAGTTGCTATAATCCATAATCAACGTTATGATTGGTCGTTGGGGTATAAATTAAGGAGTTTATATATTAAAAGTTAAATGAATGAGTAGACCGGTAATAAAAGTAGAAAATCTATCAAAAGCTTATCAGATTGGTCAGATTGGTACAGGAACAATTTCAAGGGATCTTGAGCGATGGTGGGTTACTAAAGTAAGGAGAAAAGAGGACCCCTTTTTACAGATAGGCGAAGTAAATGACAGAACTAGCAAGGGAAAATCAAATATAGTATGGAGTTTAAGGGATATTAACTTTGAAATTAAACAAGGAGATGCAGTTGGTATAATAGGGAGAAACGGTGCGGGGAAGAGCACATTGTTAAAAATTCTAAGCAGGGTAACAGCTCCCACCTCAGGAAAATTCAAAGTAAAAGGTAGAATTGCGTCATTGTTGGAAGTAGGTACAGGATTTCATCCGGAACTAAGTGGGAGGGAAAATATTTATTTGAATGGCGCAATTTTAGGCATGCGGAGAAAGGAAATCGATCAGAAATTTGATGAAATAGTTGATTTCAGTGGAGTGGAGAGATATATAGATACACCTGTTAAACGATATTCATCTGGAATGTATGTGCGGTTGGCATTTGCTGTAGCGGCACACTTGGAAAGTGAGATATTAATTGTGGATGAGGTTCTAGCTGTTGGTGATATGGAGTTTCAAAAGAAATGTTTGGGGAAAATGGGAGAGGTAAGTAAAGGCCAGGGCAGAACAATTCTTTTTGTTAGTCATAATTTACCAAGTATAATACGGTTATGTCAAACGTCGATTTTATTAGGAAATGGTCAAATTCAGGAAGTTGGCATTACTCGAAAAATAGTTTCCACCTATTCGATGGAGAACACAATATTGGATAAACGATATAGTAACCCCAACAATATTTTACAGGTTGCAGAAATAATTAATTTAGATAATAAATTTATTGAATTAAATTTAAAATTTGATTTACAAAAAATCAATGTTTTAAACAATGTAGAAATAATTATTTCAGACGAGAACTTAAACAAAATTCTATTTTTTGGACCGACTATTTTGGGCATCGAATTTGTCACAATCAAAGAGCTTTGCGATAAAACATTGCGGATACACTTACCGAATTTAGTTAATGGCAAATATTATTTGAGTATCAATTTAGTCAATCCCGGAATTTCGCTTTTAGAAGAAAATTTAAATATTCTCGGATTTGAATATGATAGTAAAAGTTGTGGAGCAAATGATTTTATTGTGCATAATAGTCATAATGTTGGGAATATTGTATTGAATAATTTTGAAATTATATGATTTACAATTCGATAAAAAACGGACTAAAGAAATTGTTCTTAAATCCTACTAATTATAATTATAATAGTATTTTAAATAAAATAAAATTAAGAAGATGTAAACATTATTCTGATTTTTATGATTTAAGTTTTTTTAATTATCATTATAGTAATTATGAATCATTTGGAGCACTTCAAAAAGATGAAGCACTTTTGATTTATTCAATAATTAGAGTTGTAAAGCCTAAAAATATATTAGAATTGGGATTTCATAAGGGTCATTCTGCATTTTCTATTATTAACGCAATTTCGACAGAAGCAAAGTTCTCTACACTTGATATCGATAATGAATCACAAAATATATTCAATAAGTATTTTAAAGCTAAATTTAAAAATGCGAATTTTTATTTAACGGACATGCAACAATTTGATTTTAAAATTATTGCGAGTGATTCGCAAATCGATTTTGTTTTCATAGATGCAGTTCATGATTTTGAAATAAATGTAAGTACCTTTATTAATTTGAAATCATGTCTAAGTGAAAATGCAATAATAGTCGTTCATGATACTGGTATTTGGCGCAAAGAGCTAATGAAAGATTTACATTTTGAGGTATTAAAATTAATCAAACACAAATGGTTAAATGAGTTCGAAGTTGCACATCAAATAGACGAAAGGCGTTTTGTAAACTATTTGATAGAAGAAGAGAAATATACTGCCCTACATTTTCATAGTAATAGATTTATACGGCAGGGATTATCAATTTTATCTAAAGGTAATAGTACATTGCCAATTTAAAATAGATAAAATTATGTATTCAATTTCAATTAAAATACCGACTTACAATTGTGCTAAATATTTAAAGGAAACGATAGAATCAATTTTAGGGCAGCAACAAATTGATTTGAATCTTTTGGAAATAGAAGTAGTAGATGATTGTTCAACACTCGACAATCCGGAGGAAATAGTTGCAAAATTTGGAAAAGGAAGGGTTACGTTTTTTAAACAATCACAAAATGTTGGGGCTGTCAGAAATTTTAATACTTGTATTGAAAGATGTAGCGCTGATTATTTACATATTTTGCATGGTGATGATACCGTTGAACCTAATTTTTATCAAACATTTTTGAGTGACATAGGCAACAACGAAGCCTTTTTTACACAGGTAAATATAATTGATGAGAATGGGATATTTAAAGAACTATCCCAGCCCTTAACAGGGTTGTCCAGAGTAAATGATCTTTATTACGGAAATGCAATTCGTACACCTGGAGTTGTTGTAAAGCGTTCTGTTTATGATAGAATTGGACGTTTTGATGAAGAATTAGTGCATGTGGCAGATTGGGAAATGTGGATTAGAATTTTGGCAAATTGTACTACGTACACTAACACAACTCCAATTGCCAATTATCGAGATTTCCCATTAAATGACACGGCAAAACTTACAAGAACTGCCGAGAATATCCGTGATTTTTTAAGATTACATGATAAGATAAAGTTAAAT
>CAYUNO010000076.1:0-9256 GCA_964446075.1 uncultured Flavobacteriaceae bacterium
ATGTCGAACCACACCCATTCCCGGATCGTTGTGCAACACCCGAGCCAAGCGTGCTTCAGCATCATCGGAACCATCGGCTACAATTACCATTCCACTGTGAATGCTATATCCCATTCCTACGCCACCGCCATGATGCAAACTAACCCACGAAGCACCGCCTGCAGTATTTACAAATGCATTTAATATAGGCCAATCCGCAACCGCATCCGACCCATCCATCATCGCTTCCGTCTCCCTATTAGGAGAAGCTACTGAACCCGTATCCAAATGATCTCTTCCAATTACTATCGGAGCTTTAACCTTTCCAGAACGAACCAATTCATTAAAAGCCAGCGCCGCTTTTTTACGCTCTCCCTGACCCAACCAACAAATTCGAGCTGGCAAACCCTGAAACGCAATTTTCTCTTGTGCCATAGTAATCCAACGACGTAAACTCTCATTTTCAGGAAACAACTCTAAAATCAATTTATCCGTTTCATAAATATCTTGGGGATCTCCACTCAACGCCACCCAACGGAAGGGTCCTTTACCTTCACAGAACAAAGGACGAATATAAGCAGGTACAAAGCCCGGAAAATCAAATGCATTCTTTAATCCACGCTCTAACGCTCGGCCTCTTAAGTTATTTCCATAATCAAATGTAATGGCTCCTTTTTTCTGCATTTCAAGCATCAACTCAACGTGCCGAACCATGGTTTTATAACTTAAGTCAACATATTTTTCTGGATTATCCTTACGCAAACGATCAGCGGCTTCCACATCCATATCCATGGGGTAATACCCAACCAAAGGATCGTGTGCACTCGTTTGATCGGTTAATGTATCGGGAATGATACCACGTTCCAACATACGCTGCAATAAATCAACAGCATTCCCCAACACTCCAATACTTACTGCATCCCCTTTTTCTTTGGCAGACAAAGCCATATCAATACCCTGATCGATATCTCGCGCCATAAAATCTAAATATCTTGTTTCCAAGCGCTTTCGAATTCTCCATTCCTCCACCTCTGCTACCAAAGCGACGCCTTCATTCATGGTAATTGCCAATGGCTGTGCACCGCCCATTCCTCCTAATCCAGCAGTTACGTTTAAAGTACCTTTCAAAGATTCTCCAAAATGTTGTCTCGCACATTCTGCATAGGTCTCGTAAGTACCTTGAACAATCCCCTGAGAACCAATATAAATCCAACTACCTGCGGTCATCTGACCGTACATCATCAATCCTTTAGCCTCCAATTCGCGGAAATGATCCCAATTGGCCCAATTTGGAACCAACTGTGAGTTACTAATCAAAACTCTGGGAGCGTTTTTATGCGTAGGCAATATCGCCACCGGCTTGCCACTCTGAACCATCAATGTCTCGTCCTCGTTCAAATCTCTTAAGGCCTTACATATATCGTCAAAAGCTTGCCAGTTTCTGGCCGCTTTGCCTAAACCACCGTACACAATTAAATCTTCTGGCTTCTCCGCTACCTCAGGATCCAAATTGTTATGCAGCATGCGGTATGCAGCCTCCTGTACCCAGCCCTTACAATTTAAAGTAGTTCCGGTAGGGGATTTCACGATTCTTGGTTGAGATTTTGATTCGCTCATGGATAATAAAAATACAAAATTACAACCATAAGGTTTCAAAACCGAAAAGCGCCAAGTAAAACAATGAATTTTTGCAATTATTGCAAAAAGATTCTACAATTTCATCGTCAATTGAATCCGCTTTCTGGCCTGATCTACTTCTTGAACCCGCACTTTAACTCGTTCACCCAAAGAAACAACATCGGCTGGATTCTTTACAAATTGATACCCTAGTTGAGAAATATGAACCAACCCATCCTGCTTCACCCCAATATCAACAAAAGCTCCGAAATTGGTAATATTTGTCACTATGCCCCATAGCTCAATACCCGGCCGTAAATCATTGATGGTTCTTACATTATCGTCAAATTTCACCGCTTCCGCCACCCCTCGAGGATCCAATCCCGGTTTCAGTAATTCCTTAGCAATGTCTTGTAACGTAGGCAAACCTACACCCTTACTCTCTTCCAAATACTTTTCCAAGGGAATCGATTTAACTAAAGTTTCATTCCCCACCAACGAGGCCATCGATGCTCCCAAATCCTTTGCCATTTTCTCTACTAGAGTGTAACGCTCTGGATGAACTCCCGTTTGATCCAAGGGATGCTGAGCTCCACGAATTCTTAAAAAGCCCGCACATTGCTCAAACGCTTTCCCTCCCAATCTAGGAACCTCCCGCAATTGAGCACGCGACGAAAAACCACCCAGCGATTCCCTATATTCCACAATGTTTTTAGCCAAAACATCCCCCAATCCACTTACATATTTCAATAAATGCTTGCTCGCTGTATTTAAATTCACACCCACTCCATTCACCGCACTTTCCACTACCGTATCCAGGCGCTTTTGCAATAATGTTTGATTAACATCGTGCTGATACTGTCCCACACCAATATTCTTAGGGTCGATTTTTACCAATTCAGCCAAGGGGTCTTTTAATCTTCTTCCGATACTCACCGCACCTCGAACCGTGACATCGTGCTTCGGAAATTCTTCCCTAGCCACCTCAGAAGCACTGTATATACTTGCCCCACTCTCATTTACCATATACACCTCGATGTTGTATTCTTTCAACTCCGATGACAAATAATCCCGCACAAAACTATCCGTCTCTCTGCCTGCAGTACCATTACCTATGGCGATAGCGGTAACCTTGTACTCAGAAATAAATTGACTCAATATTCTGGCCGATGCCTCCCGTTGATTTTGAGGTTCATGCGGAAATATCGCTTCATACTTCAACAAATCACCTGTTTCACTTAGAACAACCACTTTACAGCCCGTTCTAAAACCTGGATCGATGGCCATCACCCGCTGTTCTCCTAACGGTGCCGCCAGCAACAATTGTTTTGCATTGGTAGCAAACACGGCAATCGCCTCCTCATCGGCTTTTTCTTTTTGTGCCGATAACAATTCGTTTTCTAAACTGGGTTGAAGCAAACGTGAATAAGCATCTTCCATGGCCAATTTCACCTGATCCGAGGCATCGGAATATCCATGCAAACAGTGCCGGCGAAGAATAGCCATGGCCCTTGATTCATCCGGCTCTACCGACAATTTTAAAAAACCCTGGTCCATGCCCCGCATCATCGCCAAGAATCTATGCCCTGCGCAGCGCTTCAAAGGTTCTTGAAAATCAAAATAATCGCGATACTTCTGAGCTTCTTCTACATCTTTTTTACCTCGAGCATTTTTACAGGACACTACCCCTTGCTCCGCAAACAACTCCCTCAGCTTTGACCGCAATGGAACATCCTCGTTAATCCATTCTGCCACAATATCCCTTGCCCCTTGTAACGCATCCTCCTCCGTCAATACAACATCGGTAAGAAACGTAGATACCTTCTGCATAAACCGCGGATCCTTCTGATCCATCATCAACTTAGCCAACGGCTCCAATCCCTTTTCTCGCGCTACATCGGCTCGAGTTTTCCGCCTAGCTTTATACGGCAAATACAAATCCTCCACCGTCTGCAAATCCGTTGCCGCTAATATCGCCTTTTCCAATTCTGGCGTCAGCTTGCCCTGTTCCTTGATTTGCTCTAGTACAAATGCACGTCGCTTCTCTAATTGTTCCGCTTTTTCGTGTAAATCCTTGATTGCTCCAACCTCAACTTCATCCAAATTCCCCGTTGCTTCTTTGCGATATCGAGAAATAAATGGAAGCGTAGCGCCTTCCGAAAGCAGTTTAAATACTGCTTGAACCTGCCACGGCTTTAATGATAACTGGGTAGCAATTTGTTTTTCAATATCTTGCAACATGAATGAAGTAATTGTAAGTAAACCCTATTTTGGAACCCCAAATTTACACGGACACCAATCAAGGTTACCCACAATTTCTGCTCGATATCTAAATTGTTGCTTAATTGCAAAAACTCTCCCCCGCATCCACCTGATTTAATGTAATAATGGGTTGAATACAAATTAATCGATTTATATCTAAATTTGTTCAAACAAATAAACGCACATGAATCGTAAAAAATTTATAAAGTCGGCCATTGGCATTCCAGTGGCAAGTGTGCTAACCGCCAATATCGCGGGTCCTTTAACACCAAACATCATCGAAAACCCTTTTTTTTCATGGTTATTTAATACTACTTCCAATCCCAACAACAGCTCCCAAAACATGATCAATACCCCCAGTTTATCCGATTTACAGGCACTTCCAACCCTATCCAAAGCCATGCCGGCATTATTCGTGGGACATGGCAGTCCAATGAACGCGATCGAAACCAATATTTTTTCTCAAAAGTGGAAGCAATTGGGCGAAACCCTTCCCACACCCATTGCTATACTTTGTATTTCCGCGCATTGGGAAACCTACGGAACCAAAATCACTGCCATGGATGCGCCAAAAACCATACATGATTTTGGTGGATTCCCACCCGAATTATTCGCCGTACAATACCCCGCACCCGGTTCCCCAACGTTAGCTTCAGCAACCCAAGAATTAATTAAACCAAACCCAATTGACCTAGATCACAGTTGGGGTCTAGACCATGGATGCTGGAGCGTAATCCGATGCATGTACCCCAAGGCCAACATCCCCGTACTTCAACTTTCCCTAGACAGAAACAAATCAGCCCAACAACACCTAGACTTAGCAAAAGAACTCATACCCCTGCGAAAAAAAGGCGTCATGATTGTAGGCAGCGGCAATATCGTGCACAATTTAGGGCGAGTAGCTTGGGACCGAATGAATGAACCCAATTTCGGCTTCGATTGGGCCGAAGAAGCCAGAGCTGCTATGAAGAATAAAATCAGCAACGGAGATAGCAACGCCCTCGCAAACCCATACCAATTTGGGAAAGCTTGGGAACTATCCATTCCCACCCCAGAGCACTATTTACCCTTATTGTACACCCTAGGAACCCAGTTACCCAACGAAACACCCGCATATTTTAACGACCAGTGTGTTTTAGGTTCCCTGGCAATGACATCCTTTATTTTGGGCGATGCTTAGCGCCAATTAAATATTCAGTAGGTATTGAAATTCCCATTTGAAATTGCTTACGTGGCATGAATACCCAATTATATGGCGCCAAATTCAATAGATTATAACCAATATAAACAGTAGACTTTTTCTCAAATCTATAGGCAATAGTGGCACCACCCTGTACCGCTATATAATTGTACCCAGCTAACGGAACTCTTTGAAATTCGTTGTCTTTCAGCTTATAGGTTGGACTAGTTAAAAATGTCCTGCTGTATCCCACACCGAAACTCAGTGTATACTGCCAGTGCTTCCTTTTTTGAAATTTCCATTGCCTATTCCCAAGCACGTAAATATTACGATGCAAACTCGGATGCGAATAATATCCAAGTTCCAAACCCATAGAGCGCGTCCGGATTTTAGGCAGTTTCGATTTTCTCAAATAACTGGTAGTCCGAATTCTATAAGGATTGTCAAATCGTAAATGAAAACCGTTCGATTCATTGGAAATCATATACCCTAATGTTGTTATTCCACGAGACGAAATCGGCAAAACCACATCACCACAACTTAGCGGAAACAAACCCAAACTATCCTTCAAGGGCCTCCAAGGTAAATTTTCCTTGGTCATCAATTTCTTTGGCAATGTTGAGTTGTCCTTTTGGGGAACAGTATCTAATCCAATAGAAAATTCTCTTAAGTCATTATAGAACAAATACTTACAATTCGCTTCCGTGAAATCAATTGAAGCGTAAGTGCTTATATTCAGCAACAACATCCAATTGAACAATACCCAAGATCGCGATATCCTATTCAATTCTTTAAAAAACACATTCATCATCCTCATTTAATGTTTATCTATCCAATCCAACACGCTGTTCCAAAAAAGTTCCGGTTCGTTCATCATCGGTGAATGACCCGAATGATAAAAATACTGTATGGTTTTGTCGGAACTCCCAACTTTTAATTGCAAATCCTCGCACAAAGCTGGTGGACATACAAAATCATACGCCCCCCATAAGAACAACGATGGCAGCTTTATTTCAGAGAGGTAACTATCTGGGTTAACATCATAAGTTGGTCGATCCACCGCCAAAATCGCTGTTGCTAGAGCATTAATTACATTATTTCTGTAGGAGGCGGACGGATCCGTTAAATACCTTGTATCAGGAATGAAAACAGAATCCATTAGTGACTCTGCTTCATGTGCATATTGATTTAATTTTAAAGAGACATCGTATCCATCCGTTGAATTATTAGCAGTACAATATTCCAATACCGATTGCCAATGCGACTCATTCCTGCCAGCAGCAATCTCAATATTTGCGCGCTTTAGCAACATATCCTCGGTCAATGAATCATTCAACGGATAATTATGCGCTCCGTCTACTTGAATCCATCCAGAAATTAGCTGTTGATTTTGTTGATGACTAAGAAAAAAAGGAGTTAAAAATCCACCCCAACTATGTCCCATTATATAAATCTGTAAATCATCTCCGTATTTGGCCTTAATGTATTTGACCACAACCAATAAATCCTCTCTATAGGATTCCAAATCGCTGCTACCTCCATTACCTTGAGAATTCCCTCCAAATCGTTGATCCCAATAACCAACTGCTATTTTAGATTCTATATTGGTTTTAATGATTGAATCTCGATAATCTAATCCATTTCCTCCCGGGCCACCATGCACAATCAACAATAACTTTCTACTACTAATATTTCCGGCAACTTTTAAAAACAACGACTGATTTTTTCGCTTTATAAAGGCGTCATCGTTAACAGAACCCTGAGTTACTGGATCCAGTTTACAACCACTTTGGGTTGATATTAACAATAAGGCAAAAAACAAAGTCGCCTTATCCAATAACCTTACAAGAAATTGATAATTAAAATTTTGACAATAATACCTGTACATTCTGCCACGAATATACATCACGAAAAGAAGGGTTACATATTTCGTCGATATTGTCCTCCTACAGAGAACAAAGACTCGGTAATCTGACCCAAAGTACACACTTTGCATACTTCCATCAATTCGGCAAACATATTCCGATTTTCAACGGCAGCTTTTTGCAAGTTTGATAACAATTCCACGCTTGTTTCACCGAAATAAGCATGCTGATCCTCTACCTTTCTTATCTGCAATTGCTTTTCTTCCTCTGTGCTACGAATCACTTCACCTGGCAATACGGTTGGAGAACCCTTAGAACTCAAGAAGGTATTCACACCAATAATGGGTAATTCTCCTGTATGTTTTAAGGTCTCATAATACAAACTCTCTTCTTGGATTTTACTGCGTTGATACATGGTCTCCATCGCACCCAAAACTCCACCGCGTTCCGTAATTCGATCAAATTCAACCAATACCGCTTCTTCCACCAAATCGGTTAATTCCTCAATGATGAAGCTGCCCTGCATTGGATTCTCATTTTTCGCCAATCCTAATTCGCGATTGATTATCAATTGAATGGCCATTGCCCTGCGAACACTTTCCTCAGTTGGAGTAGTAATTGCCTCGTCGTAAGCATTGGTATGCAAACTATTACAATTATCATAAATAGCATACAACGCCTGCAACGTAGTGCGGATGTCGTTGAAATCAATTTCCTGTGCGTGCAAACTTCTTCCACTAGTCTGAATATGGTATTTCAACATTTGCGAACGCGCATTTGCACCGTACTTCAACTTCATGGCTTTGGCCCAAATTCTTCGTGCTACACGACCAATAACAGCATACTCTGGATCCGTTCCATTGCTAAAGAAGAAACTCAAGTTAGGAGCAAAATCATCGATATTCATCCCTCGGCTCAAGTAGTATTCTACATACGTAAATCCATTGGCCAATGTAAATGCTAACTGCGTAATGGGATTCGCACCTGCTTCGGCGATGTGATACCCGCTGATACTTACGCTATAAAAATTCCGAACTTTTTGATCGATAAAGTACTTCTGTACATCGCCCATCAATCGCAACGCAAATTCGGTACTAAAAATACACGTATTCTGCGCTTGATCTTCTTTTAAAATATCGGCCTGAACCGTACCTCTCACCTGCGTTAAAGTCCAATTTTTGATTTCTTGGTACACCTCAGCAGGTAACACCTGATCTCCAGTAACTCCCAACAACATCAAACCCAATCCGTCATTCCCCTCAGGTAATTCCGCATTATAGCGAGGTCTTGGCAATCCTTTCGCGGCATACATAGCGTCAATTTTTGCATTTACCTCATCCTCCAAACCGTTCTTCTTTATGTACAACTCGCACTGCTGATCAATGGCGGCATTCATAAAGAATCCCAACAACATAGGAGCAGGACCGTTAATGGTCATGGATACCGAGGTTTTCGGATCGGCCAAATTAAATCCACTGTAAAGTTTTTTTGCATCGTCCAAACAGCAAATACTTACTCCAGCGTTACCAATTTTCCCATAGATATCGGGGCGAGTATGCGGATCTCTACCGTACAAGGTAACCGAATCAAATGCCGTACTTAATCGTTTAGCAGGCATGCCCAAACTCACGTAATGGAAGCGCTTGTTGGTACGTTCTGGACCACCTTCACCCGCAAACATACGTGTGGGATCTTCACCATCCCGTTTAAACGGATAAATGCCCGAAGTGTATGGAAACTCACCCGGCACATTCTCTTGCAACTGCCAATGCAACAAATCCCCCCAAGCTTCGTATCGCGGCGTACTTACTTTAGGAACTTGAGTATGACTTAAGCTCTCGGTATGCGTAGCCATTCGGATTTCTTTATCCCGAACTTTGAATACGTATTCCGAATCTTTATACAACTGCCGCAACGGAGCCCAACCTTCCAATAGTTGTCGGTTTCTGGGTGAAAGTTCCAATGACAATTTATCGTACTCTTTCTGTAACGCCGATGCCAAATCTGGAGAAGCCCCAGACTCATTTAATTGTGCGATGGACTCATGCAAAGCATACAACCGTTGAGCTACTTTCTTTTGAGCCAATGCCTCGGTATTGTATCCGCGATTGGTTTCAGAAATTTCGCTTAAATAGCGATTACGAGTAGGTGGAATAATAAATATTTTCTCACTCATCTCACCCGCTGCATGGAAAGACGTATTGAAATCGGCCCCTGTTTTAACAGCGATGGTATTCATCAACGCTGTGTACAAACTGTTCATGCCTGGATCATTGAATTGAGAGGCAATGGTGCCAAACACAGGCATCGAATCCACTTCCGCTTCAAACAATTTATGATTGCGCTGGTACTG
>CAYUNO010000077.1:0-9240 GCA_964446075.1 uncultured Flavobacteriaceae bacterium
AAAAGTACACAAATTTAGGTGGTAAAATCCCCAAAGGGGTATTGCTCGTAGGCCCAGCAACGTCTTTAAACGAGACATTGACCTTAGTATCTTTATCGAAAATTTGTGCTCTTGCCCTTCCAATATTGAAAATGGATGCTCCGCCTCCAGCTCCGCCGCCGCCAGACATTCTTCGCATTATAAGGTTCCAAAAAATCAAGAAAATGGCAAGCATGAATACCCAATTAAATAGTTCACCAAATAAATCGGAATGAGTTTCCCATTCGATTACTAACTCATCGGGATTCAATTCTTTGGCTTGCATTGTCTTCTTTAACTCTTGAATTTCATTGTTAAAGAATCCTTTTTCAATTTCAAAACTATAGTTTGGTTCTGCTGAACCCATTAAATCTTGTCTGGGTTTGGCATTTTTATACCGTTTTTGTTGAATTGCTTCTTTAGTAAGGTAAACATTTACCACTCGTTCGTTTTGAATTACAAGTTTTTTGACATCACCTTGTAAAATCATTGCTTTTACATCTCTCCATTTTGTGCTTTGCCCAGAATTTTGGGGTAAAAACAACATAGCCATAAGAATTACAAATAGAATTCCATAGAGCCAATTTGGATTGAATTTAAAACCGTTTGTGTTTTGTTTCTTTTTGTCTTGTTTCGGTTCGTGATTTTCCATCTCGCTTTAAATAGTCAAAGTTTAGACCAATTGCTGGTATTTTTCAAAACTACGAATTATTACAGGCAATCGGGCATTGATATGGACGAAACGTCATATTTTTTTGATAACCCGAATAAATAATCCAATAAGTTCTGACTTATTATATAAATGTGTTTGGAATTAACAAAAAGACAGAAAATAAGTTCAATATTGTTTTATTTAAAATACCTAACATAGACATAATATTATAAGTTGTAGATTATTGAATAAGCATCTTTTTTTCGTTTACTTTTGTAGAACAAGTTCGAAATCATGAAAAATAAATTAACACGGAATGGGTTTTGGAATCTAAACAAAAAGTATATTTTGTTAGCCTTTTTAGTTTTAATTGGGTTTATTTTCTTGATTTTTTTACGAAGTGATTCTGATATAAATCCAAAGATTACTCGCTCAAATACTGCGGATAGTTTATGGCAGCAGTTGGAAAAGATAAAAGAGGGGACATATGAGATGATTACTTTTAGAGAATTACATCGATTGTCTCAAATGCCTAATAAAAAGAAAGAACATGATAAATTGTTAGGTTATGTTTTAAAAAGAGGTGAGCAGGAGGGAAATCAGCGAGTTCAAGTTTATTATAGTATTAATAAGTCATTTGACCAAATATGGCAGGGAAAATACGATTCTGCATTGCTTTTTGGACAAAAAGCAATGGAGTTGGGGAAAGGGTTTTCTGATATTTCGCCTTGCCTGTACTATTCGCCTATATCAATTGCATATTATCAGTTGGGTAATTTAAGCGAAGCGATAAATTACATGAAAATGGGTTATGAGCATGCTAAAAAGGTAGAGGACTATTCCAATTTGAATAATTATGCAACGAATCTGGGAACCTATTATTTTAATAATGGCATGTATGGGTCTGCATCTCGTTATTTTCAGGAGGCCGTTGCTGCAGGACAGAAAACAGGAAGGATTAGCAATGTATTGGTTAATAATATCATTTCCATTAAATCTACAGAGTTAGGGGTTTTAACTACCATTGAAGACTGGAAAAAGTATGATTCCATATTAAGTAGACCAAATAATGAATTTGAGAGACAGTTAACAACACTTAATAAGGTTAACTTATATCAGGCTCAGAAACGTTGGGAGGAAGCCTCTCGTTTGCTACAACAAACACCGGACAGTGCGTTGGATTTATACTTTATTATAAATAAGATGTCGTTGGTATTAAACGATTTGGATAGAAAGCCAGATCGATTGATTCAAATGTCTGATTATGTTAGAGAGCACAAACATTGGTTGCGACGTAATTTCACTCAAGGACTGATGGAGTTACATACTTTTTTGAATGCAGTAGTAGAGTATAATCCAAATTTACTGCCAATGGATACCCTAAAACGTTGGGAGTTGGATAATGATGCAAATTTGAATCAAAATGCTTTAGCTAAGAGTTTTTTAAACGAGTTATACGCAAAACTATTTATTGCTTCAGGAAACTATGCTATGGCAAACAGCAAGTTAAATGCAGCCATGGTATATACACGGGAGTATATGCAAACGAATGATTCTTTAAAACGTGCTGATTTTATAGAGCGAATGGAGAATGCGCGTATAAATGAAAAGTTGGATGATTTAACCTTAGAATTACAACAAAAAACCCAGCGAAATCAACTGGTTACCATAGTTTTAATTGCATTGTTATTGATTCTGGGATTAACAATTTTAGTACTTTGGTTGTTAAATCGTAAACGAGAGAAATCCTTGGAGTTAATACAAGTACAACTGCATCAGCAGGAAGAAGAGCAACGATTCTTGCGCAAGGAGAGAGAGTTAAACGATAGAATTGTTTCCATTACCCATATGATGATGGAAAAAACGGGCGACCTGATTAAGCAGCTTAAACTCATGAAATCTGCGAATAAAGACGATTTAGAGGAAATTAGAAGAGCTTTAGAAGCCATGGTTCGGGTGGATACAGGTACTAATCCTCAAATGGCGGATACCTTAATGAAAGAAAACGATGTGCTTCTTAATAAATACCCTGCAATACAAAGTCTAAATTTAACAGAACGTAGAATATTCATTTTGTCGGTGGAAGGATTTAAATCAAAGGATATTTCAAACTTGGTGGGTGTAACGCCACAGTATATCCATAATGTTCGTTCTAAAATTCGTAAAATCTTAGGTATTGAAAATCAGATCCATTGGGAAGAATTGAAGTAAAGGGAAAGAAAATTACGAGAATTAGGTTGTTAATAGAACAATTTGAGATAATAATTGGAGTTTATTTATATTCACTCAAAACCTCAAATAGTCTATAGATTTCGGTAAATGAATTATAAAGAGGTGTGGGCGCCATTCGAATAACATTGGGTTCTCTCCAATCGGCGATTATATCATGACTGGATAGAAAATCAAAGATTGATTTGCCGTTATTACCGGTTAAGATACTTAATTGACAGCCTCTTTCTTGAATGTTTTGGGGAGTGATGATTTGTAACTGAAGCGTTGGATTTAATTGGTTAGCTGCATTGATACAGTCAAATAAGAATTGGGTTAATTCTTCACTTTTATTTCGTAGACTTTTCACGCCCCCTGCTTGTTTAAATATTTCTAAACTTGCGTGGTGGACAGCCATTCCGAAAACGGGTGCATTGGACATTTGCCAACCAGCGGCTCCTGGTTCTGGGATGTATCCTTTTTGCATCAAAAAACGAACATCTTCTTTATGTCCCCACCAACCTGCTAAACGCGGAGTATCTGGATTTAGTCCATGTTTTTCATGAATAAAAACACCGCTGACATTTCCAGGGCCAGAATTTAAATATTTATAGGAACACCACGCTGCGAAGTCAACATCCCATTGGTGTAATTCTAGGGGAATATTTCCTGCAGCATGTGCCAAATCAAATCCAGCTAAAGCACCTACCTGATGCGACTTTTGGGTGATTTTTGGTATATTGAAATATTGACCGGTATAGTATTAAACGCCGGAGAAAAAACACAACGCTAGAGAGTCTCCTAGCTTTTCTATTTCGGATAAAATATCTTCGGTTCTTAAGGTATGTTCGCCGGCTCGTGGACTTAGTTCAACAACGGCATCCGCATAAGTAAGTCCTCTACTTTCGACGTGTGTTTGTACTGCATACATATCGGAAGGAAATGCACCTGCTTCCATAAGTAATTTGTAACGTTTGGGAATTAAATTACCGCTGGAATCTTTGTTGAATGTTGGCCGATAAAAGCTATGTAATAGTAGATGGAGGTTAACGGTTAAATGATTCATCACCACTACTTCGTGGGGTTTGGCACCTGCGATTTCAGCGGTTAAATCTGTTAAAAATTTATGATAGTGAAACCAAGGTTTTTTTCCATGAAAATGACCTTCAACTCCCCATTTTGCCCAATCTTCAAGTTCTGATTGTAGTGCTTTCTGAGCTGATTTAGGCTGTAATCCTAGTGAGTTCCCGCACAAGTAGATAACATCATTTCCATGAATACTTTCAGGAAAGATAAATTCATTTTTGAAATCTTTAAATGGATCAGCATGGTCTTTAGCTGTTGCAAAATTGCGATTGATTTCAGTTCTCATACGTTTGGCAAAGGTAGTATAGTCGTAAGGATTTTACCATGATACACATCAAGGAATCGATAATGCAGTTGGATAGTTAAGTGGGTTATAACTTTTTTATCTGTTTGTTATACCTTTGTGAATCAATTTACTACGGCCTTGAAATTTGAAGAAGCAATTAAGCAAAAGAAATTTGAGTCAGACGCTCAAAAAGCATATTTAAATATTTTATATACTGCGAGTTGGCTTCAATCTGAATCGAGGGATTTGTATAAAAAACACGGAATTACTAGTCAACAATACAATGTTTTGCGCATTTTGCGCGGACAATATCCCAATCATGCTAATCCCAAATACATAAAGGATGTAATGTTAGATAAAAATCCCGATTTAACTAGATTATGCGATCGGCTATTAAAATTGGGACTCATAGAAAGAGCGGCATGCCCAGAAAATAGAAGAAAGATGAATATAGGTATTACGGATAAAGGCTTGGCACTATTAGAGATTATTGATCCAGAAGTATCTGCTTATTTTGAGCATATTGCTAATCACAACAAGTTGGATTTTGCTTTATTAAGCGATTTATTGGATTCGATGCGCGGTTAACGTTTGCGCATCATTGTTAAACCATCACGGATTGGCAATAAAACAGTTTCAAATTCTGTTAAACTTTGAGCATACACATTGAATTCGTGCATGTTTTTCGTGTCTTTATCTGTGTTTCTATCCGATTCTATTACCACACGATTACTCCACAGAGTATTATCGAACAACAAAATTCCGTTAATATTTAAAATGTCCTTCGTATTATCTAGGTAATTTTTGTAGTTGGATTTATCTGCGTCTACAAAAATAAAATCGAAATTTTTGGTTTCACCCCAATTTGCGAGTATATCCAATGCGTTGCCACTGTACCAATTTACTAGTTGGTCTTTTTGGTGTTGTTTCCAGAAATTTTTGGTTTTCCAGAGGGTTTCTTCATCGGCTTCAATGGTATGAATTTCGCTGTCTGGTAATAGGTTTTTTAGCAGGCATGCGGTAGCATATCCCGTAAAAGTGCCGATTTCTAATATCTGTTTTGGTTTGTGAATAGCCACAAGTTGGCTTAAAAGTAATCCTTGAAGGTGTTCGCTTAACATTCTTGGATTGATCATTTTTTTCCAGGTAAAGTGATGAATAGCCTGTAAAAACGGGTCTTCGGGCGTAGAATGATTCGCCGAATAATCGTGAATTGAAGTATGCCAATTGCTATGCATGAAAGTAATACAAAAATGAACTTGTTTTTTTAAAGGAAAAACATATTTTCGCGTTGAATTAATCAGGAGGCAAATTATGTACTGGACACTTGAATTGGTAAGTTATCTTGACGATGCTCCATGGCCTGCAACAAAAGACGAATTAATTGATTATGCAATTCGTTCTGGAGCACCCTTGGAAGTAATTGAAAACTTACAAGAATTGGAAGATGATGGTGAGCCTTACGAGAGTATTGAGGAGATTTGGAGTGATTATCCAACGGACGATGACTATTTCTTCAACGAAGACGAGTTATAACTCCTCAGACTTGTAAGATTACTACATTAAAGACCGTCTTAAAAGGCGGTCTTTTTTAATAGTAGGGATACGATGGTATCGCGAAGCTTTTGTATATTGGATTGTTCAGATGCAGAAATAAATACAGCGGGGGCATTTTCTTTAGCAATCCAACTTTTTTCGAATTGATCAATGGATAATCCGGAGGATCCCACAAAAAAGTCATCGGGTTTTCCTTTAAATGCGTCAACTTTGTTAAATACAACCAACTCTTGTTTATTGGAAGCACCAATGGCATGCAGGATTTCGGTAACTGCTTGCATTTGTTTTTCAAAGTTGGGATTAGAGATATCTACTACGTGTACCAATAAATCAGTTTCTATGGCTTCGGCCAAGGTGCTTTTAAAACTCTCAATTAATAAAGTTGGAAGTTTTCTAATAAACCCAACGGTATCGGAAAGTAGAAAGGGGATTACTTTGCCGTCTTGTTCTGGGTGGTGAAATACCACTTTTCGAACCGTAGAGTCTAGGGTAGCAAACAATTTATTTTCAACCAAAACATCGGAACGAGAAAGCAGGTTCATGATGGTGCTTTTGCCAACATTTGTATATCCAACTAAAGCAACGCGATACGTATTTTCCCTGGATTTTCTTTGTGTAGCTCCGGTTTTTTCAATTTGAGCTAATTTATCTTTAAGTAAACTAATTCGATTTCGTAAGGCCCTACGGTCTGTTTCAATTTCGGTTTCTCCGGGACCTTTCATGCCTATACCCCCTTTTTGTTTAGAAAGGTGGGTCCACATACCGGTTAATCTTGGCAACATAAAGATGCTTTGGGCTAATTCAACTTGGGTTTTTGCCTGTGCCGTTTTTGCATTCGCCGCAAAAATGTCTAAGATTAAATGGGTACGAGTAATTACTTTAACGGTGTTTAGTTCTGTTTCGATATTTTTGATTTGTGCCGGTGATAAATCATCGTCAAATACTGCGAGATCTACATTGTTTTGTTTGCAGTACTCGCTTATTTCTTGTAATTTACCTTTGCCGATGTAAGTTTTTGGGTGGGGGTGTTCTAATTTTTGTGTAAAGCGTTTAACGGGGGTTCCGCCGCTTGTAATAATAAGCTGTTCCAATTCATCCAATGTTTCCTCCATGGGAAAATCTGATTTTTGGGTTTCAACGCCAACCGTTATGGCTTTTTCTATGCTTTTTGGAGTATCTTTCAAGGAGTAGGGAGTAAAATGGTAAAAAAGGAATACAAAATTAAGGTTCACTTTGGGATTATCCCTGCTAGCAATGAAATTTGGAGAATAATATCCGTATGAAGAAAATACTTATCCTGCTTTTGGTTCTTTCGCTGGGTTGGATTTCTCTTATCGGCCAAACCATTTTTATTTCGAATAAGGCCAGACTGAACAATAAAAGAAATCAATTTCATCGGCCCATCGGATTGTATCAGGACCAAATGTTTACACTAGATTTTTCTAGTTATAATTTGGAATCGGGTTTCACTTTAGAACGGTATGATGCACAATTGGGATTTTCTAAGAGTAGAGATTTTAAGGTGGCCAATAGAAATTGGGTATTGAAGGTTTTTTTGTCCGATTCAATGATTTACTGGGTAACCATCAATAGACAAAAACGGGGTCAGGTAGAAGTTAACTTACAATCTGTTTCAACTAGTTTAGAAGGTGAACCTAAGCAGGAATCTTTAGGTGTTTATGATTGGGGTGAAATTGGTGCTGGGGATATTTGGGTTGATTTTTCCCCAAATCGAAAAAAATGGGTGTTGGCTGTTTTTTATAATAGCTCCAGCAAAGGATTTCAACCTACCGCTAGGGTTGGATTTTTAATTGCTGATATTTATAGTAAATACCTTTATCTCGATACCATATTGGAGACTAAAAATTCTGCTTATGATTTAGAATGGAAGTCGTTGGAAATTAATAATAACGGTGTTGTTGCTGGGTGTTTTTTTGATGAAGAAAAATTGGAGAAAACTTCTTTGTTTTCTGGAAGGAAGCAGGAAAAAAGCGAGGCCTTTCAGTATTTATTAGTACAACAGTCTATAAAACAAAGCCTATGTGAGGCCAGTGGAAGTATACGTGATGCCATGATTTACTGCCATCCGGTAACAGGCAATTTTTATTTAGGCGGGTACTTTCAAGAAACAGATTCTAAAGGATTGGATGGGTGTTTTGTTCGGTCCTTACAGGTATCCAAAGACAGTCTGGTTTTATTGCACTGGTTTTCTGAAAGCGAGCAACGTGCTTTAATGGGAAACCTAAATTCGAGAAAAAACGAGAAAGTACAAAATTTTGAAATACGGGATATTATTGCTTTAGATAATGGAGGTTGGTTGTTGGTAGGTGAGCAATATTACGTAACTCGGCAGATGGAGACCTATTATGTAAATGGGTTGCCTCAAAATACAACAAGGCAATTCTATCATTACGGGAATTTGGGTTTAAATTTTTTAAATGTTGATTTGGAAAAGCAAGGCGAACCCATTGATTCTATTGTAGTAATACCTAAAAATCAGGTTTCTTCCAACGCAGGAGCTCATTTACTTGGTTATGGCACGTATATCTGTCAAAAAACCATTAATTTCATATATAATGATAGCGAGGCAGAGGCAAATCGGATTATGCATATTAAGATCAACAACAAACTGGAAATGGAACGGGGATGGTTGTTTAGGCAGGAGAGTATTATTGGAGAAATTATACCCGATGAAGGGAAGCAAATTGATTATTGTATGTTTGCAGTGCCAGTAATACGAAGTAAAGAGTGGTACTGGATGCAGATTTTATCCGATGATTGAGCAGTTTAGGCAAAATAGATTAGGAGTTGGCGTATTGTTATTTATTGCCGCGTTGTTGGTGCGCGTTTTTTTGTTGTTGTTAGTAAACTCAAATCCTCTGCCTATAGAAAATATTGGTTTATTTGAAGGAGCTATTCAATGGATAAATAGCCATTGGCATGTTTCCATGGTTTTATCTTTTTTATTAATAATTTTTCAATCGTACTTAGTTAACTCAATTTGCGTAAGTTCCGGTGCATTGCAGGGCAGCGGAATTTTAGGCACCTATTTTTTTTTATTGTTGAATACATTGTTTCTGGAGAATGTATTTTTTTCTATCGTACAAATAGGTAACTTATTTATCCTTTTAGGTCTTAATTTTTTGTTTCGTTTAAAAGAGGGTTACGATACGCGATTATTATTTTATAGTTCATTTTTATTTGGTATCGGTATACTATTTATTCCGGATCATATTTGGATATTGGTATTTGTAATTTTAGGGATTTTAATTTTCAAGGCAATCGTTTTAAAAGATGTAATCGCCGTGGTATTGGGGTTGATTATGCCTTTATATATTACCAAATCATTGTGGTACTTATTTGGCCTTCAATCGGCAGAAATAGGCAATTTAGAGGTGGTTCAACTTTCTCTTCAGTCATTATTGAGTTTAGG
>CAYUNO010000078.1:0-9237 GCA_964446075.1 uncultured Flavobacteriaceae bacterium
CATGAAGCGCCATTGGAAGATATTGAATTTGAGGAGGAATTAAATTTAGAAAAAAATGCTAAGCTTACGATAATTCAAAAAGCTAAAACTTATTTTGGAAACAATGCTTGGGATTTCTACGGTACCCAACTGTTTTTTTATACTCTGGCTAGAAAAGTCGTTCTAGATGAACCCACCAATTTAGATGAATTTTTCATGAGTGTTCAACTAAATCAATGGGAAAGAAAATCATTTTTGCATCAAGAAATCATTTCGGAAAAATGGGCTCCTATCATGGATGGTTTTTTTGAGATCCATGGCAATGGGCAAGTAAATGACCAATTGGAATTGGATGTCACCGATACAGGAATTGAAATGCTACTTCCAGAGCTAGATCCATCGATAATCAGTAGTTTATTGGATTGCAAAATCATCACAATTCCCCATAAGAAACCCTCGGAAATTGAACAAGTGAAGCTGATTTTTGACGAAGCTACAACAAATAAACTTCGTCCGATTCAAAAATCTCTTAATCCAACCATTCGCGAGAAGATAAAAGAAAGACTCGGTAAGAGAAAGTTAGGATTAACAACCCTATTTTACGGATATCCAGGAACCGGGAAAACAGAGTTTTGTTATCAAATGGCAAAAGAGTTTGATTTGCCAATTTTGGAGATAAACGTTGCTCAAATACAAAATAAATGGGTTGGAGAAAGTGAAAAAAATGCCCGAAAGGTTTTTGATCAATACAAGAAATTAAGGAAACAATCGCAAAAAGAATGTATTTTATTGTTTAATGAGGCCGATGCACTGCTAGGAAAACGAATTCATGTAAATAACAGCGTAGATGCAATGAATAACTCAGTTAAGAATATTTTCTTGGAAGAAATGGAACGATTTGAGGGCATTTTGTTTGCAACTACTAACCTAACAGAAAATTTAGATTTAGCTTTTGAAAGAAGATTTTTATTTAAGGTTTTCTTCGAAAAGCCAGATCTACAATCATCCGCAAAAATTTGGAAATTGTACTTCCCTACACTCACAGTTGTTGAATGCTCTACCCTCGCTAAAAAATTCAATTTCAGCCCCGGAGAAATTTCTAATATTTATGCTCGATTTGAAATTGAGAAAATTCTCGGCAACAAATTATCTAAAATCAAACTCATTGAACAATTAGCCTCTGAAGAACGGATTAAATCATTCAGTAATCGCAATACAAATTCTGTTGGTTTTGGGTGAATAACCAAATAATCAGGCCACATATCTCGATTCCAATTGTATCCTCCTATAAAGACTCCAATTGTATCCTCCTATTTGGATTCCAATTGTATCTTCCTATTTGGACTCCAATTGTATCTTCCAAGGAGTGATGGTCATTTTACCATCCATGGGGAAAATTGAAATTTGTGCTCCTATTTTGGCTTTATATGGAATACAAAAACCTTTTAATGGGGCGGGTTCTTTATTTTCCACTACAATCGAATCTAAAGATGAAGAATTACTCGATTCTTCTAAATTCCTTGAGTCATTAAATTGAATCTTAGCAATTGGACCATCCGCACTTAGCGATTCCAAATGCTTAAATTTATCGGGGAATTTCTTTTGAAGAAAGACTGGAAGATCATCCAGCAATCCCATATATCGCCACTTTTCGCTTAATTCGGAAGAAACCATATACATACCATCAATTTCTAATTCAACTCCGATTGCCGATTTATTAATGGTAGATATTTTCATATCAGCACTCCATATTGGAAAATCTAAAACAATATTATCGGATGTTGCATTCTTGCAAACTTTTTGAGCTCCTGGAATTCGGGTAATTAAATCCAAATTATTCCCGTTTATCAAATAATAATCCTCAACATACGAATTACAACCTTCAATATCTGCGGCTTCGATACTTGGACAATTTAATACCAATATATTCCCAAATTCTTTGAACTGCAACACTTTAGTTACCCCCGTTGCTTTTCCAAAACTACCTTGATACATTACCGAAGAATTCAAGGCTTTCACCTTCCAATTTCCTGTTGATTGTCTTTCCAACAATAATAAACCCAGTACACCACCGGAAAACCGACCCTGCCCAATGGCTTCAGAACTTGTAGAAAAGGAATAGAGTCGCTGCGTTAATGAATCTGCACTTTGGAACTCAAGTTGACCAATGAAACTGGTATAGTTTTTACTAAATGGAAAGGTTACCAAGGTATCTATATCAAACCAGTCGGTGATGGGATTATGTAAGCTATTGGACTTACATGTACTACACGTCCAAGCTATTATGGACTCATCCGAAATTGGATCTTTCAATATCTTCCCGGGCAATAAAAGATGAAGCAGCTGAATGGGGTTGGATAACAAATTTTCTTGAATATTTATCGAATCGAGATTATTTACCCAGCTCACTTCTATGCAATCTTGAGAACTACTAGCGGTTTTATTTACTGCTTCTATAAATTCTTCTACTTTGCGGGTATCTCTTCTTAATTGAGTCGTATTTTTTGCGGTTCGAATTAAAGGTAAGATTAACAGCGTGGTTATTAGGATAACCAAAGTACTACGGAAAACGGTATTTACCGAAATCAACATATTTGCTTGTGAAAGTAATGTTTAAAGAATACAGGACGAAATTATGAGATTTAAATGTAGTATGTATTTGCTAGAAAAAATATTTTTCTATATTCGTTATTTATAATCGAAATCAAACCCTTATGTATCAAATAATTAAAGTCGTTAATAACCTTACTAAAAATTATCATTACGCGATAGTTGATAAGAGAAATATGAGACTTCAATTACCCTCTATTGCACAGTTAGTGTTGGTAATTTTATTGTTATTTACTTTCAAATTAAATGCACAAAACGCATTGGACTTTGATGGTTCGGATGACCGAGTTATTTGTGGTAAAGACAGTTCTATAAATTTAGGGGGAAAGAGTTTTGCATTAGAAGCTTGGATATTCCCTACGGCATGGAAGGCTTCTGCATGGGAAGGTAATATTATAAATAAAGAGGATAACTCATCCAATAACGGATATATGTTGCGATGCGGAGATGGCGGAAAATTGAATTGCGCTTTCGGACAAGGGACCTCTACATGGGTTGAAAAATCAACTTCTACTGCGGTTTTAAAATTAAATACTTGGCAACATGTTGCCTTCACCTACAATGGCACCAAAGCATATTTTTACGTTGATGGAGTTAAGGTAGATTCCATTAGTTCAACAGCAGCCATGACTAAAGCCACGGGGGTTGATTTGGTTATTGGTGATCATTCTGGCACATACACACGTAGATTTCAAGGAAAAATCGATGAAGTTAAACTTTGGGCGAAACACACAACTGAACCGGAGATAAAAAACGACATGAATGGTGAATATTGTGCTCCACAACAAGGGCTTAGAGGATATTATAAATTCAATCATGGAAAGGCCGGCGCTACTAATTCAACAGTAAAAACACTCACCGATTATTCTGGTTATGGAAATCATGGAGTGGTTGCCAACTTTGCTTTAAGCGGTAGCACATCCAATTGGGTTACCGGGAAAACTTTAACCAAAGGAAGCATTCGCGATACAATAACAGAAAATCGTTGCGATCGATTCCGATCGCCCAGTGGTAAATACACATGGTCTAAATCGGGAATTTATAAAGATACATTGGCTAGTTACTTTGGTTGTGACAGCGCCTTAACCATTAAGCTATCACTGCGTTTTAAGACCACTAAAAACATATCTGCATGGGCTTGTAAAAGTTATACCAGTCCATCTGGAGCCTACACTTGGACAAAATCAGGCAACTACACCGATTATCTGGTAAATTCCGTTGGTTGTGACAGTGTAATTAATGTAAATCTCAGTATTGGAGGAACAAGTTCAAACTTATCCGCCAATGTGTGCAACAGCTACATATCTCCCTTAGGTAAAAAATTAACTGAAACCGGAATATACGTTGACACTACCACAAATTACAAAGGATGTGACAGCTTCATAATTATAGATTTAATAGTTAGAAAGTCCACATTTTCAACCTTAGAAAAAAAATTCTGTACCCCCTTCCGGGTGCCAAGTAGAAAATACTTCATTTCCGCACCAGGTACTTACTACGACACCCTGCAAAATACAGCGGGTTGCGATAGTATAATCACCATTAAAGCCATTTCTCTGGCTACGTTCAAATCCTTGAAAGCAACTGTATGTGATCAGTACATTTCCCCTAGCGAGCGTTATATTTGGACTAAGACGGGTATTTATAAAGATACTGTATTAAACAGCAATTTCTGCGATAGTATCGTGACAATAGATTTAACCGTTCTTGGTAAAACTTATTATTCTTATAAAGAATCGGCTTGTAAATTATTCACTTTGCCCAGCGGGAAAAATTCCTACACAAAATCGGCCATCATACAGGATACCATAAAAAATCAGTTAGGTTGTGATAGTGTAATAACCATTGATTTAACCGTGATTAAGGTGGGCACTGGCGTTTCGATAACTGGAGATGTGCTAACATGCACGAATACTTCGGCTACAGACTGGCAGTGGGTGTTATGCAATCAAAACTATAAACCCGCACCCGATGGAAACACGAGGATTTACAATGCAAAAACCAATGGGAATTATGCGGTGATTGTAACTCAAGATAATTGTAAAGACACCTCCGAATGCAATTGGATAACATCGGCATCGGCCCATTATTTTCCAAAAAATGAAATTGAAATAAACGTTTACCCCAATCCTGTTTTACAAGGTGATATGAATGTCAATATTAAAATATCCTCCTTAGTAAATCATGGTAAATTACGATTAATCAATGCTCAAGGTAGGATTGTCTTAGAACAGCCTTTTTCAGGGAATCTAGGTACCATGAAATTGAGCAATCAGATTTCATCAGGCATTTATGTCATTGAAATTCAAACGGAAAGTTGGGCCAAATCAAGTTACCTTTCCATAGTAGAATAACCACACAATCTTCTAATAATAAATTCATCCAATTTAGAAATAACCCCGGCAATAACTAAGCAGAATTATTATTGTTTGATTAATTGGTAAATATTCGATCTCTTATTTTCTGAAATTGAATTGCTCGTTCCAACGATTGGTTACGAGTCCATGTCGATAGCCTTGAATTACAGCTTTTAATTGATTCTGTAACTCCAACTGCTTTAATTGAAATTCTTGTATTTCGGAATTTATTCGATTTTCTTTTCTATTGCTGTTTCTGCGTTGTTGATAAAAGTCTATACACTCTCCTCGCTCATTCATGACTAAAACAAATGGATATTGAATGATATAATACAATCCTTTATCGTAATGATAAGAATAACCACTATACGAAGAATCCAATAAACTTCTACCCATACCTATGCTCAAATTGGGGACATTGAATTTGAAAGACAGACAGGTAGGAAGTATATCCAATTGTGAACATGTTTTATTTCTAATTTCGGCATTAAAAGTTGTTTGTAAATTCTTTCCTTTTCCTGGTGCAAATATTATAAATGGCACTTCATAATGTCCACTCGGACTGTAGAAGTACCCCAATGTACCATGAGATGTGTGATCGCCGGTAATTATAAAAATTGTATTGTTATACCAAGTTTCTTTACTGGCAGATTGAAAAAACTTCTCTAACGAATAATCCGCATAAGCAATGGTTTTCTGAACGGTTAAATTGGATCCGGGGAATTTTGTTTCCAATGATTTGGGGATAGCATAAGGGTGATGAGAACTAAGCGTAAACACGCTGCTAAAAAATGGTTGTTTGTTTTGAGTTAATTTCTTACAAACGTATTGTAAATAAGGCTCATCAAAAATCCCCCAATGTCCATCAAAATCAGCATCTCTATTAGGATATTCATCAATACCGAAATACTCTTGCAATCCACCGCTTTTAAAAAATGAGCGAAAACCCATTGTGCCATTGTTGGAACCATGAAAAAACTGTGTTGAATAATTCATGGCATGCATAAATCCAAATACATTCGTAAATCGGTTGGTGCTGTAACTGGAAGTGATAAAAAAATCTTCCATCAGATTGGGCATTCCAGCAAAAACAGACGGAGCCATTTCAATGCTTTTAGTGCCATTGGCAAAACAAAATGGAAATACTACGGCATCGGGATTCTTAGCCAATTTATCCAAAAAAGGAGTGTAGGGTGCCCCATTTAAGAAACCTGTATAATCTCGAGCTAAGCTTTCCACTACGATTACCAACACATTACTGTTGGATGTATAATGTTGGTTCGATGCTAATGAATCTTTTAGAGGTGATGTAAATTCCTGTTTATCGGTATTAGCACCTTGCATAAAATCACCAAATGCATGGCTTGTTCCTAACAAAAGGAATCGTTCATGTTGTTCATCAATCCATTGTACTTCTTTCAATCCGGATGATTGAAAACTTGAAATAATGGAGAATGGTGTGGATACTAACAAGGGCGATATTTCAGGAACTACAAATTCAGCGGCGTCGGAAGCTCGTAATGGGCGCAATCGCATTCCTCCTCTACCAAAAAATAATACAATGGAAAAGATTAATGTGAATCTCAATACCATTGAACTCAATTTGTAGAATACACGTTTACTCTGTTTCAACGAATTTGCCGATATGAATTCCGGTTGTATTGTAACCCTTGCCGAATCATCGGATGAATTGGAAGTTGATTGCCTTATACCCCTTTCGTTGGGAACAGGGAAAAATCGCCAAATCAACCAACCACATAAAACAATTAAAACTACACCCCACCAGTAATCTAGAATGTAGTTTGAGATTTTATTTGCAGGATCTACAAGAACATCCAGTAGCACTTTACCACTTCGTTTGGAAGTAACATTGGAATATCCTGCATCGATTGCATTCAGTAAAACACTGGTAATAATCAATAGCGTTGAAATTCCACGAAATAGAAAATTCCCTTTGTGAATTGTAGCAGGGGATACCGCCCACCAAAACCAAATTGGTAAAAAACAGTAGGCTACAATTGGGGCATCAAAATAAAAACCCAGTAAAAAGACTTTGGTATATTCCCAAACTCCTAATGGTTGTAACCAAAATACATTACCTATAAACCATATTAATCTACCCAATTGCTGGGATAACATCACAAATAGGATTTGGTATATCAAATACCGCCATGTGCTGTTAATAATCTGATTCCAAATATTTTTACTAAATGAAAGTTTGACCAAGTTAATTTAAATTAAAATTACCTAAACATAATCCTTGGGTAAAATTAATATAAAATACAATTAAAAGTAAAAGTCCAGTACTTACAATCTAAATCCGATTCCACCGGATGCGCTGCCTGGTTTAATATCAGTACTGAATTCTTCAACATCTTCAAACTTGAGTGTTTCAATTGCTTTTGATGTTTGCTTATTTTTAGGCAATTCACTTAAACGAAGATGTTGATTGCGAACAGCTTCTTCAATTACCCGTCTAACAGCTCTACCGTTTCCAAAGTACTTATCTCTGGTTTTATACATAAATTGTATGTATTTCATCAAATGATCCGCTGCTTTGGGTTCCGGTATAATGTTATGATCTCGTAACTGGTTTAAAGCAATGGTGTACAAGTCTTCTGCATTGTAATCGGAAAAAAGGAATTCGCGATCAAATCTCGATTTTAACCCTGGATTGGACTCCATAAACCGCTCCATATTCTGGGTATATCCAGCAGCTATCACTATGAATTCGCCCCTCCTGTCTTCCATACGCTTAAGCAAGGTTTCTATGGCTTCTCTACCAAAATCAGATGAACCTCCATCACTCAAGGAGTACGCTTCATCAATAAACAAAACACCCCCAATGGATTTATTGATTAATTCTGCTGTTTTAATGGCGGTTTGACCAATATAACCACCCACTAAACTCTGTCTATCGCATTCAATTAAATGGCCTCTTTCTAAAATTCCTAAAGCTTTATAAATCTGAGCAAGTATTCGGGCAACGGTAGTTTTACCCGTTCCAGGATTTCCGCTAAATACGCTGTGCAATGAGAAAATTTTTCGGACATCTTTCCCCATGCTTTTGTAAAATCTAACGAGTTTCACTAATTCCTCAATGTCTTGTTTTACCTTGTTCAAGCCAATCATCGATCTAAGCTTTTGCATGCTTTCACGCAGTAAATCTTCATCAATTGGAATTTCAGGTAAGATACCGCTGTGCAAATCAAAAATTTTCTTTAAATCTGCTTCTGTAATGGTACTTAATGCTTCCGTATCCAGTTCCTCAGGATGCTCCCCTTTCATAATTCTCAAGCCCATATTCATTTTCGCTTCATCTACCATGGAATTTACTAAACGGGCATTTCCGAAGAATTTATCTCTATCTCGGTATTTATCTGTTAGGTGTTTTTGGAATAATTTGGCTGCGTTATCATCAAATTTTACGCCCCGCTTTTCTGCGGCAAAAGTGGCAATCTTTAGCAATTCTTGTGGGGTGTAATCAGGGAAATCGTATTGAACAACAAATCGACTTTTTAAACCGGGGTTAGATTCCAAGAAAACATCCATTTCCTCAGGATAACCGGCTACTACAATGGCAATGTCGTCAGCATCGGCAAGTTCTTTAAGTAAAACTTCAATCGCTTCTTTACCAAAATCCTTATTATCATCGTCTTTCCTGGCTAAACTGTATGCTTCATCGATAAAAAGCACTCCATTTTTTGCTTTTTTAATGGCTTCTTTTGTTTTTGGAGCGGTTTGACCGATGTATTCTGCTACCAAATCTGCCCTATCCACTTCATATACATGTCCATACTTCAACAATCCCAATTCTTTGTAAATTTTACCTAAAAGTCTAGCTACTGTGGTTTTACCTGTACCCGGATTGCCTTTAAAAACAGCATGTAAGTTGATTTTTTCATTTTCTTCAAAGCCTTTTTCCTTTCTCAAAGCCACGAAACGCAAATAATCGGCATATTCCCTAATTTTCTTTTTTATCGGATCTAAACCCGTTAACTCATCCAATTCCTTCATTACGATTTCGAATCCTTGGGATTGAAAATCTAAATGACCTGTTTGAACCGATTCTTCAACTGGTTTTGATTCTGAATTGGCAGTATCGTCCGCAACTGGAACATTTAATTGCGTCATCGGCAGGAAATCTTCGTCTGTTGCTTCTACGTAATCATCGCCAATTTTAAATGGCATCTGTGCCAGCAACGTATCCATAAATACGATTTCCGCAAAATAATCCCCCCGAGACCAAGTCCCAATGATACTGGATCCCCAACCTAAAGAAATTGTAAAT
>CAYUNO010000079.1:0-9224 GCA_964446075.1 uncultured Flavobacteriaceae bacterium
AAAAAACAAAAACAAACCAAATTACTTAATATTCCACCATACCCAATTGCAAACGCTTTCTTTACTACGGATAAAAATTTTATTTTCTGGAATAACGGGGTTGTCTATTTAATAAATGTTAATAATGGATTAATGCGAAATTTGGGCGATTCAAAACCAATAAATTTTTATGCTCAAAATAGTATATTCTTATCTATTTCAACTGCAAAGAATATTGGGAATCTAATAAAGTCCAATGGCAAATACTATTTGCTAGGATATTTTCTTAATCCTGGAACTGGAAATGAAACGGGTTACTTGTATTCAGTTAAGGTTGAATAAAATCCGTTAATTTTCACCTGAGGTTGAATTACAAATATTTTTCTAATTTTAAATCATAGAATGTGTAAATACCTTTTAATTTGTGGACATTAACATAAATTAATATAATATGACGCTAAAGAGACTGTTTAAAGCTGAAATACAGCAAATGAAAATTGCCATTTTAATTATTAGTACAATTGCTGTTGTATTTCAATCTTGTTCTTTAGAAAAAAGATATCATAGCGGAGGGTATTCAATTTCTTGGTCTGATAAACTAACTTCACATAAGTCATCCCCAAATACTCAATCAAAAAAATTGTCCCCTAAGATTTCTAAAATTTCAAAAAATCGAAATGCAAGCGATGACCAGGAGAATTTAAAAAATAACAATTGGTCATTATCGGATGTAACAGCAAGTAATAATTTACCAAAACAAGGTACCAACAATTTTTCTAATCTCGAAGTTGAAAATCAGAAGTTATCGCTAAACGCAATAAAATCAACTAAAAATTTAGAAATCAAGAACGCGAGTAATATTGTTTCTAACTTGGTTAAACCAACATTAAAAAGCCAAGTTCAAGCCAATAATGCAAGTCGTGGTGCCAATATTTTACTTGGAATTTTATTGTTAATTGTAGCAATTTGGTTTTTTCAGAATATTTCCATGTTATTAGGTCTTATCCTGTTTTTTGTTGCTTTGTTTGTAATGAGTTCGGGAAGAGGGAAAAACAACAATAACAATAAAGCAACGGATAACGAAAGAAATAATTCAACGTTGGTGGATGTTGTGTACTTAAAAAATGGTAGCATTATTTCCGGCTCTATAATAGAACAAGTACCCAACGAAAATCTTAAAATTCAAACAAAGGATGGATCTGTTTTTGTTTATCCAATGTCCGATATCTCTAGAATTACCAAAGAGAAAAGATAATATTTCCAGTATAGTTTTTGTTTTAAGTCTATCTACCCGGCATTCCGTGGGGATTAAATGGCATTCCGCCGGAAGGCATAGGGAAACCGGTTGGATTACCCGGTGTCTGTCCTGGTTTGTTTCCACCAAATTGACTTAACTTGTAAGTGAATGTAAGCATAACAAAACGAGTAAGGACAGTTGTTCTTACGTCTTCAAAATATGTTTGAGTAACATTTCGTTGTATTGCTCTGTTTTGATTCAGAATATCATAAGTGGATAACCGCAATTCACCGGCATTTTTCTTTAAGAATTTATACCCCAATCCTGCATTCCACAACAAAAATTGCTGGTTAAATCCATTCGAAAATCCAGTGTATAATTGATGTGTTACATCTGTATTTATAACCAGTTGCTTGGTTGGCATATAATTGAATGATAATCTACTGCTTTGATTTATATATGTTTGGTCTAAACCGGCTTGCAATGAATTGGATACTTGGCTATAACTAGAATTACTGCTAATTGTGAAATCTAGTTTTTCCGATAAATTACTAGACAAAACCAATCCAACAGTATAAACCGGATTAATGGCAGTATTTAATAATGTCTCACCATTTCCATATTGAATTAAACTAGGAGTACTGCTTAATGTAGCACCTAAATTTGTATTAAAATTGATTTTATTAAAGCTTCTTCCCCAAGAAATAAAGCTTCTCAAGGAGTAATAACCGTTAATATTAACTGGAATCGATAATTGTCCACCCGGTGCCAACACCACACTATCCAAAGAGCCAAAGCTACCTTCGGTTATTGCAATTTTATTATCACCTCTTCCACTAAATACAGTCTTGTAACTGAGATAATTGTTGGTGTAACTACCACTGATTAACGCAAAGAAATTTCGATTTTTTTCAGGCTTTACAGAAAAATATCGGACAAATAATGAATGATTAAAGTCTTGTTTTAAATCAGTATTCCCAATGCTCAATTGCAATGGATTCGTATTGTTTAATACCGGTTGTAACTGATCAACAGAGGGAGCATTGTTGGAAGTATTGTAATTGAATCTAATATTTTGTTTTAAACCCAGTTTATAAGTGCCTTGTATAGAAGGCAATAAAGAAGTGAATTTTCTATTAATTGGGGAATTGAAAGGGAACTGCTGATTTCCGTCAAGTTGGGCTATTTGACCTCTAATGCCGGTTGTAATTGTAAATTTATAGTTTTGAAAAACATGGTCAAGGCCCGCACGGTGACTCGAATAACCATTAACAAATCTGCTGGATAGTGTTGTGTCCAGCACGTTATATTGACCTGAAGTTAGTATGTCTTGTATGAATGTAAGTCGATCGTTATTATTCTCGTTGAAATTATTTTGATAATTTATGGCAACACTATTATTGCTATCAAGTGATTCGGTGAATGTAATGGAACTTGAAAAGCTGCTATTAACTCTGTTATTGTCTGTGTTTTGATCAAATTTTACAATGTCTATTGCTGGCAAATACCTTGTATTAATACTATTCATTAATGTATTGCCTGACTGCTTGTTGATACTTGGATTTGCATTGAAAGCAATGGTTCTGCCTTTTTTTGCAAATGAATGTCGGTAATTGAAACCAAAGCTACCGTTAATCCCCAAGTTTTTTGTATTGGTTGAATTGGAAAGGTTTGAAAGCAATTCATTTGCTTCACCGGATCGAGTAGTGGATAGAATAGGGGTTTGTTTATTGTTATCTTGAATAGTAATTCTAGGTGTAATTAAAACTCTGTTACTTGAATCTGGATTCCAGGTGATTCGAGCATTAAAACGATGATTGGTGTTTTTTGAAACAGTGGGATTGTTTTCTTCGTACAGCATACCGTAGTTTTGACCTGTTATATACTGTCTAAAAGTATAACTTTCATTGTTGTTATTAGTAAAATTTGCGAAGTAGCTTCCGCTTAATTCCCATCGTTCTTTAGGTCCCCAAAAATTGGAGTAATTAATCCCTAAGGCAGTAGTTGTATTTATACCTTGTTGATTTCCAACAAAAAAATCGCTGCCACCCATCATTCTACCACCCATCATTCCACCCATTCCTCCGCGCATTCCGCCTCTACCGCCTCCGCCCATTGCCCCAACTATATCCTCAAATGAGAAATTCTGTTCATTGATATTATTGGATTGGTATAATATGGTTAGTCGACGTGATTGTTTAAATGTATTGTACGTCAAACCCGATTTGTATTTTGTAACATCTCCAGTCCCGCCTAAATTATTGCCAATACCTCCAAAAAATCTACCGAATTTTCCGTTTTTAAATTGGGATTTTGTTACGATGTTGATTGTTTTTGACGTATTTCCATCATCAATTCCAGTAAACAGTGATTGATCACTTTTACCATCAAATACCTGTATTTTTGATATCACTTCGGCTGGCAAATTTTTCAATGCGGCATTTGGATCTTCTCCAAAGAACGGTTTGCCATCAACCAAAACTTTTTTTACTTGCTCCCCTTGGGCTTGGACTTGTCCGCCACTTGAACTAATTCCTGGCATTTTAGAAATTAAATCTTCTGCGGTAGCATCTGGATTTGTTTTGAATTTAGTGGCGTCCATTTCGGTAGTATCGCCTTTAATTTTAAAGGCTTGTGTACGAATTTCAACTGCAGACATTTGTGTAGCTAGCGGTTGAAGTTCAATAGTCTTGAGATTAATACTAATTCTCATTCCTTCCTCTGTTCTCTGGAACACCGGATAAAGTGTTATCCATCCCCGGTAGGTTGAAAAGTTGGAACCGATGATTTCAATGGCTCTTACAAACAATTTGGAATCTCCCGAACGCATGGCTGATCGTAAATCAACTACGGATGGATTACCGCCTATTAAAAATTCGCGGGTTACATCCCATCCTAACTGAAGCGTATCTTTTATTTTGCCGAGGTTTTTGAGTTCATAACCTGGAATGGTAATTAATTGCCAACGATTCGTAGAATCTGCCGAGGAAAATAATTCGGGGCTTATTGAAATAGTATGGTCTTTTGGATTAATGATGGTTATTTTTCCAATATTGGGCGTGCTACCTTCTAAATAAACTGGTATGGTCAAAGGAAAACTAACCGGAGCTCCTTGATAAGGTTGGGCAACGGTGTTGTTAATGAATATACTGGTGAAATATAAAAGTATAACAGTTTTTAAATTAATAGTTTTTTCTAAAAAGCACATTGAACGCAAAGGTCTATAATTTTAGGTTAACACTAATTGGTATTTGACGTATTTAAGTAAATAAACGTTTAATTCATTCAAAGATTTATTCCCCAGTAAATATTTGATTAACTTCGAATTCAATTTACGTATCTATGTTTTTCGTATTATCAAAAATGGTTTCATTTTTATTAAAGCCATTCTTTTATATTTTATTGTTTTTAGTTTTATCGATGCTGCCGAAGTTCGCGAGATTTTCTCGCCGATTACGGACAGCTAGCTTAGTACTTATAGTGATTTTTGGCAATCATGTACTATTAAATGAAATTTTAATTGCTTGGGAAATTTCACCAAACAATGTTGAACCAACAAAAACAGTAGTGGTCCTAGGTGGGTACACTTCGTTTGATCGCGGGAGGCAAAGGATGGGTTTTAATGAAGCTGCAGAACGCTTTGTATTTCCATTGCAGATGTTAAGTTCAGGTAAAACAAACAGATTAGTCCTAACAGGTGGTTCGGGTAATGTTTTTAATAGAGATTATTTCGAAAGTTCTGCAGCCAAGCAATTTGCTTTGAAATTTGGAATTGCAGACTCTCAAATATTAATTGATGATAAATCGAGGAATACTTGGGAAAATGCCATTGAAACCAAAAAGATTTTGGATAGTTTAGGAATTAAAGAGAACGTATTGTTGGTTACTTCCGCGGGTCATATGCGCAGAAGTATGGCCTGTTTTAAAAAAGCGGGTGTGAATTTTATTCCTTATCCAGTTAACTTTCAATCCCATTTAGATCGCAAATATTCTTGGGATGCAATGTTAATTCCATCGGCTGGTAATATTTCAAAATGGGATGCTTTAATCCACGAATGGATAGGGTATATCGCCTATAAATTAACCGGGAAAGCCTAATCCGCTACCAAATACGCAGTACCCTGCCAACAGAGATATTGTTGTTGGGTAGTCGATTAAGTTTTTTTATCTGGTCAACACTTACACCGTATTGTTTGGAAATAGAATATAAGGTTTCTGTTGCTTGCACCCGGTGATATTTTGGACTAGATTTAGTGGGTGTATTCTGAGTGGAAGAATTCACTTTAGGGTTATTTGTAGAAACATTCAATTCAAGCGGTTTAGAAGTTAATGTAGTTGCTTCATTTTTATCAGGAAAAACCGGATTTACAATAATGGATTTATTGCTTGAACCACTGTTTAAGTTGGTAGAAATTAATTCATCTGTTTTTTCACTAATCGAAGCTTTTTTATTGCTTAAACTGTCTACGTTTTTCTGTTTGTCAGCAGATAAGATAGGTTGAATTACTTCTGTAATTCTGCCAACTTTTAATTTCTGACCCGGATAAATATAATATCCTCTTAAATTATTCCATTGTTTTAAATCATTAGGGGAAATGGAGTATTTGGCAGAAATCCGATAAGCAGTTTCGCCGTACTTTACAATATGGTAAGTCCACGTTTCTTTGATTATTGGTTTGGAAATTACCGTGTCTTTTATTGGTTTTTTCAAAAGTCTATTACTGTCTATTTCGAGTAATATTCTTGATTTCGGAGGGATTTTCGTCAACAACTGTTCTGTTGCCAAAGTCAAACAATAACTTTTTACTTTTAGCCCAATATCTGTAAGTTGATAACTATTGGATTTCAATAATCCTGAATCAATCCAGTAATATGAAGAATATAACCCTCCAGCAGTTTTATGCCAATCCCAAATAATCCAATCGGTAAGGTTGTTTTTAAGTTCTTTTCGAATTGTATTAGAAAATTCTATTCCACCAATTATTGGATTTTGGTTTCTGTTAATTTCTTGAGGTATGGTTAATACAAAGCCTGTTTTGGGTAAATACCGTCTTACACTTTGCTGATAACTTCTCAAAAATTGAAGAATTTCGTTTCCTGTTTTATTTCTAAAAATATCTTGTTGAAGTCCATCAAATAAAATAACATTTGGATTTAGTTTTTGCAAATGAAAATAGTGACCGTCTATGGTTTGAAGTCGTTGTTGTGATATGCCCCTGATTCCAATTGCATGCCAAACGGCATAATCTGTATGTTCTAAAGAAATACCATGCAAAATGAAACTCTTTTGTTTTCCCTGTGATTTAATTAATTGAATCTTTAACCAATTTTGACCCAAGGGGAAGGTGAATTCAATATATGGTGTTAGAAGATCTGATTTGTTTTGATAAACAGGAATTGTTTTTTTTTGACCAGTTGAAGTAGTAATTAGAATATCATAAGACGTTTCTGAACGTTCGCAATAAACTCTTATTTTGTTGGTTGATTTTCTTAATATCTCTGGAATTTCAATGGAAATCGAAGCATTTGTTGCATCCTCTGTTTTAGCGGAATAGCCGCATAATCCAGGTTTTACGATTGGAAAATTCTCAGCAGTTGTTCCATAAATCCAATCACCGGTATGTGAATTTGGAAAAACAGAAGGATGATTACTCCCTAAAAAAGAAGAAGGGAAGAAGACACCCGGTGAAATTTGCAGTTTCTGTAACCAAGGTAAATTAAAAATTTGCTGTTTAATTACTTCTTCTGAACCCAGCTCAAGAAAAATGAATTTTTGAGCAAATCGGTTTTGCCATTGTTGGTAAATTGGATTTACAGTTAATGAGCCATTATATTGGAATACGGACGAATTAGTATCAATAAAATTATATCGCGTACCCTGACCGAAAAGTGTATTTCCCAACAGCAATACACTACTAAATAGTAATATAGATAAACGAAGAAGCAACTTACATGAATTAAGCTTCATTCAAAATTTTGCGAACTATTTCATTTGTTGATTTCGGATCTGCTTTTCCCTGCGACTTTTTCATTACTTCTCCAACAAACAAACCAATTAATCCCACTTTTCCATTTTTGTACTCCTGAACTTTTTCGGGGTAATTCCCTAAAACTTCACGAATTAAATCTTCAATAAAATGAGTGTCTTTTACTGTGGTAAGGCCCAATTCTTCAACCAAGTCACGAGGATTTTTTTCAGGCGATTCGATTAATTGAGGAAATAGTTGTTGCGTTGCAGAAGTGTGATTAATTGTACCATCTTCGATTAAAGATAATATTTCGGCAATTTGGTCGGCATTAAGTTTAAACTCTTCAATACCAAGTGCATTTTCATTTAGATACCCGCGAATAGGGCCGGTTACCCAATTGGCAGCTTGTTTGTATTTTGGAAGTTTCGAAACAATTTTTTCAAAAAACTGAGCACTGTGTTTATCGTCTATCAATACGGTAGCATCGTAATCCGATAATCCATAATTACTTGTAAATCGAGAATACATGGATCTTGGCAATTCAGGCATAGATTCTCGAACCGAGTTTAATATATCATCCGTAATGATGGTTGGGGGCAAATCGGGCTCCGGGAAATAACGGTAATCCGTAACACCTTCCTTCTTACGTAAACTAAATGTAGTTCCAGCCAATCCATTAAATCCTCTTGTTTCACCAACCACGATCCCGCCATTATCTAATATTTCGGCTTGTCTAGTTATCTCAAAATCAATTGCCCGTTTTACATTGGAAATGGAGTTCATGTTTTTTACCTCAACTTTTGTCCCAAATGTTCTACTACCAACTGGACGAATGGAAACGTTGGCATCGCATCGTAGACTACCTTCTTCCATATTTCCGTCGCATATATCTAAATATCGAACCAATCGTCTTATTTCAGAAACAAAAGCATAGGCTTCATCACCAGTGCGTATATCCGGCTCACTCACAATCTCAATCAACGCAGTACCCGCACGATTGTAATCAACCAGGGTATCGTATAAGTCTTGATCATGCATGCTTTTCCCCGTGTCTTCTTCCATGTGAATTCGAGTTAATCGAATGGATTTTTCATCTCCGTTGGCGAGTTTAATATCAACCGTTCCGCCAACACATAGTGGGGTGTCAAACTGCGTTATTTGATAACCCTTTGGTAAGTCGGCATAAAAATAGTTCTTCCTTGCATAACGATTATACCGTGTGATTTCACAATTCAATGCTAAGCCAATCATGATTGCCTTTTTAACTGCCGCAGAATTATGAATAGGTAGGGTGCCTGGATGACCTAAACTGATGGGTGAAACCTGAGTATTGGGTAAAGCACCGTATTCTATACTATCAGAACTAAATGCCTTACTTAGAGTTTGTAATTGTACGTGAATCTCTAAACCAATAACGGCTTCGTATTTGCTTTCAGGGTTCATTTCTACAAAGATAATAACACACTTTGTTTTAAACGATATTAATCGATTTTTGATTGTAACTTTGACGATGGCAGTCCGCTCTATCGATCCATTAATTTGGGTAGGAAAGTCCGGGCAACACAGGGTACCGTACTTCCTAACAGGAAGGGACGAGTCTTGTAAAAGGCTCGTTACAGAAAGTGTCACAGAAAATATACCGCCTTGTTTACAAGGTAAGGGTGAAAAAGCGGGGTAAGAGCCCACTGATAATGTAGTGATACATTGTCCGACAAACCTTACGGGTTGAAAGATCAAATAAACCTGGATTGAAGGGTTACCCGCCCTAATGCATTGCATGCCAGGAGGGTAGATCGATACAGGCACGGTGTGAACCTTGTCGCAGATTAATGATAGAGGCCAGAAATGGTACAGAACCCGGCTTATAGGACTGCCTTTTTGAAAAAAAACTTAAGAATACCTTGACACGAGAGTAATTATTCTGTAGTTTTGCACCACGATTGAGAAAGAAACAATTGCTTTCGTTACTCAGTTGAAAAAGCGAGAATAGCTCAGTTGGTAGAGCACAACCTTGCCAAGGTTGGGGTCGCGAGTTCGAG
>CAYUNO010000080.1:0-9187 GCA_964446075.1 uncultured Flavobacteriaceae bacterium
TACGATTCGATAACCTTCCATGGCTGCTTGCAAAGCACAAATTGGATCGATTTCCGTTACGATTACTCGGCAACCTGCACCGCGCAATGACTCCGCACTGCCTTTTCCTACATCACCATAACCGCATACCACAGCTACTTTACCAGCCAACATAATATCGGTGGCTCTGCGGATTGCATCTACCAAACTCTCTTTACATCCGTATTTGTTATCAAATTTACTCTTGGTTACAGAATCATTGATGTTGATCGCTGGCAAAGGCAAAGTACCTTTCGTTACACGCTCATACAAACGGTGAACACCGGTAGTAGTTTCTTCGCTAATTCCACGAATTCCAGCTACCAACTGAGGATATTGATCCAAAACCATGTTGGTCAAATCACCACCATCATCCAAAATCATGTTCAAAGGCTCACGTCCTTCACCGAAGAACAATGTCTGTTCAATACACCAATCAAATTCTTCATTGGTCATGCCTTTCCAAGCATATACCGAAATACCGGCAGCAGCAATCGCAGCGGCCGCGTGATCTTGAGTAGAGAAAATATTGCAAGAGCTCCAGGTAACTTCCGCACCCAACTCCACCAATGTTTCAATCAAAACAGCTGTTTGGATGGTCATGTGCAAGCAACCAGCAATTCTAGCTCCTGCTAAAGGCTTGGACGGACCGTATTCGGTACGTAAAGCCATCAAACCGGGCATTTCAGCCTCGGCCATTTTAATTTCTTTACGACCCCATTCGGCCAAAGAAATATCCTTAACCTTGTAAGGAATGTATGTACTTTGAGTTGTCATGTTCTGTTAAAAGCGCCGCAAAATTAGCGAAAATAGACCTAAAAGCCGCAATTGCAACCGCCTGGTTTTTTGGTTGTTGAATGTTTCGCCGATCCACAACTGCTGCCAATAACCACAATTCCCATCAACATCACTGCCCACAAAGCAATTTTTCGAGCATTTTTGTTTGTAATCAACATCCCTTTTTTAGTTACGTTACAAATATACATTTTGATAACGATGGAATCGCTTTCTTATTGTAAAATTGCAGTAATGACTTTACTATCCGTTATAGATGTTGCCTTAGACTGGCTACTACATTTAGATAAACACTTACAAGCTTTGGTTGCAGAGTATAAAAGTTTCACTTACGTAATACTCTTTCTAATCGTTTTTGTAGAAACTGGATTGGTGGTAATGCCTTTGCTCCCGGGGGATTCTCTATTGTTTGCCGCAGGAAGTATCGCCGCCATGGACAATACATTAAATATCTTCATTCTTATTCCCTTGCTAATTTGTGCGGCTTTGTTGGGCGATAATATCAACTACTTTATTGGTTCGAAGTTTGGCACAAAGGTGTTCGATTTGAATTGGAAATTGCTTAAAAGAGAGTACTTAGAAAGAACCGAACAATTCTACGAAAAGCATGGTGGCTACACACTAATTATGGCCCGATTTGTACCCATAGTGAGAACGTTTGCTCCTTTTGCCGCCGGATTAGGCACCATGTCATACCGAAAGTTTATTGGCTATTGCATTTCTGGTGCGGTTTTATGGGTAACATCCATCAGCAGCGCTGGGTATTTTTTTGGTAAACTTCCATGGGTTCAGAAAAACTTCGAACTGGTTGTATTTGGCATTATTGGAATTAGCCTACTACCCATTGTTTTCCAAGCGATAAAAGCAAAAGTCAGCAAATAGCACAACGCACGCATCCTCATCCCTGGCCTCAGGCCTGTAGAGCACAGTTCAATCACCCTTTATTCTGTCCATAACGCAGCCATCGCTAACAATGAAACACCAAATTGGTTTGATCGGACACCCCGTTTCACATTCAAAATCACCCGAATTATTCCGTGATTTTTTTACAACAGCACCCAACCAACAATGGCACTATGAGCTGTGGGATTTGCCGAACGTAGATGAACTATATCCAATAATTTCCAACCCAAATATCCGAGGTTTTAACGTAACCTTACCCCATAAAACTAGCATCATATCGCACCTGAATTTTATTTCGGCCGATGCGTTTCAAATGCAATCGGTAAATACGGTAATCAGTATACCTCCTCATTCCAAAACATTAGAACAACTTCGAGCTCAACTTGAAAACTATAATTTGGATTTAATAGAGCTGGATTCGCTAAACGCAAAGCAATCTTCACGAAGTCATTTCTCACAACAAAAACACAATCTACAAACCGATTCCATTAACACCAATTACCTAATTGGCTTCAATACGGATATTTTGGGATTTGAAGATTCCATAAACCGCTTTCATCAGCAATTTAACCAAGCGGTAATTATTGGAAATGGAGGCTCGTCCAAATCGGTCAAACAATTATTATCGATAAAAAAAATACCCTTTTTACAATACAGCAGAACCCCAAACAGCAAAGACTATGTGTTAGGCATGGAAGAGCTAACATATAGACTTCCATCTCCTTATACTCTTTGGATAAATACGAGCCCCGCAGGGATGTCGCCCAATATCGACCTCATGCCGATGGTACCCAAAACATCCATTCACACAACCGATACATTAATTGATTTAATTTATAATCCAGAGGTAACTAAACTGATGCGACACTTTCAACAATGTGGAGCCCAAACATTGAATGGTTGGACAATGTTAACATCCCAAGCTAAGCATGCATGGAAGTTATTTCAGTTATCCGCGGAATTATCAAAAAACTAGTACGAATTAAAAATAGGGATTTCGGCGGATAGGAAAGGTCTCAGTGTAATATCATTCCTAAAGTAACCGCAATTCACGCAAACTAAACAAGTCCCTAATTCTGACATTTATCATGGTATTTTAGTTATACCCACTACTATTTTTGGCAGCAAATCCACAAACATTTGTAAGCCTGCTTGTTTGTTATTTAAAATCATTCTAAATTTGCAATAATGAGAACCGAGAAAACGGATTTTTCTTCAAATACTGCGGAGAAACTTAGTTGTGGGCAAAAGGCCAGAATTACTTCAATCAGGGAAGGCGCGTTTTCATTAAAATTAGCCGAAATGGGCTGTGTACCCGGCACCGAAATTACACGCGTATTTTCTGCAGCAGGTGGCAGTCCAATCGCTTACCAAATCGATACTTACCTTTTAGGTTTACGTGCAGAGGAAGCAAGTTTGTTAGAAGTAGCTCCCTGCGAGAACTAAGACAGATGATTACAACCAAACGCGTAGCTTTCATTGGAAATCCCAACTGCGGAAAATCTACGTTGTTTAACCGACTTTCCGGATTAACTCAAAAGACATCCAATCTGCCTGGGACTACAGTAGAAGCATTTGAAAGTGAAATCACCCACAACAAAACTTCCTATTCTTTAATTGACTTACCCGGCATTTACAGTTTATACACCCAAGCAGAAGACGAGAAACTTGTAGTTCAATATACACTCGGATTAGAAAAGCAGGAAAAACCTGAAATATTGTTGGTAGTATTAGACTCCTCCAATCTCAGACGCAACTTGTTATTGTTTTCCCAAATTGCAGAACTCGGTATCCCTACAGCATGTGTATTAACAATGCAGGACACCGCGGAAAGAAGAGGAATAGATATAAATTTAGATACATTAATACGCTCTTTAGGAGCACCTTGTATTTGGTTTAACCCAAGAAACGACAAGAACACTGAACCCGTTTGGGACGTGATTAATGAAGCTTGCATCCCGAAAACCATAGTGCCAGATACCCAAATAAAAGACAGACTTACTGCACATTGGCAAGGTGAGAAATTGGATGGGTTAAGTCAGGAGACCTTAAACAGGTACAAATACATCGAGGAGATTGTAAAAGCATGCGTATCTAAAAAACTCAATAACTGGCAAAGTCTCACCCTGAAATTTGATCAATGGGCTACCCACGCAATTTGGGGATACCTCTTGTTTGCCTTGATCATGTTGATTTTATTTCAAGGCGTTTTTAGCCTAGCGGCCTATCCCATGGAATGGATAGAAACCAGTTTTCAATGGGCCTCAAATACCCTAACAAATTTATTACCAAAATCATTGGTAACCAGCTTTTTAACAGACGGCCTGCTTAGCGGATTAGAAGGGGTAATCGTGTTTGTGCCTCAAATTTTTATTTTATTCTTTTTCATCGGCATTCTTGAAGATTCCGGCTACATGGTTAGGGCTTCGTTTATTACCGATAGAATTATGCGGAAACTTGGATTAAACGGTCGAAGCATTATTCCCATGGTAGGCGGATTTGCGTGCGCAATACCAAGTATTATGGCAACTCGTAGCATCAAAAGTAAATCCGAACGATTAGCTACTATGTTAGTTGTTCCATTAATGAGCTGCAGTGCACGATTGCCCGTTTATGTTTTACTCGTCTCCATTGCTATTCCATTAACTACATTTTGGGGCCCATTCCATGCGCAGACCTTCGTAATAACTGCTGCATATATGTCGGGTATAGTAGTAGCAGTAATCCTTGCTTTCTTCTTAAATTTATTCACCAAATCCAAGGCCGCGGGATCCGAGTTTATATTGGAATTACCTACTTACCAAAAACCTCGATTCCAAACAGTTGTACATCAAGCCTGGTTGAAATGCATGTCCTTCCTTAGTGAAGCAGGTAAAGTCATCGTTTTAATTTCGATGATTTTATGGGGACTATCCAATTTCGGCCCAGAAGAGGCGATGAAAAACAACCCCAATAAACTTGAAGCCTCCTATGCTGGACATATCGGAAAATTCATAGAACCAGCTATCGAACCGCTTGGCTACGATTGGAAAACAGGAATCGCCTTGATTTCCTCCTTTGCCGCTAGAGAGGTATTCGTAGGAACTATGGGGACTCTATTTCAAAGCGAAGAAGACGATACTCAAGGAATTCGAGATAAAATGCAAGCCGAGATTAACCCTGAAACAGGTAAACCCCTGTATGGAATTCCCTACGCATTAAGTTTGATCGTTTTTTATGCTTTTGCTCTACAATGCATGAGCACCATGGCGGTAATGAAACGAGAAACAGGAAGTTGGAAATGGCCAATAATACAATTCGTTGCCTTTGGCTTAATTGCATACATCGGTGCGTTTATTGTTTTTCAGATATCTACCTATTTGGAGGGTTCTGTTGATTCAATTCCGGATAATGTGGCCTCTGTTAGCCATCATTTATTCCATTTTTTCTAAAAACAATTTCGCAGAATCTTTGTATATTTGCAAGGCTGAATTTATTCGTAATAATTACGTAGAAACAAGGCAACTTTCTAACAAACACACTACACTTCATAGATGAGGCAGCTTAAAATTTCCAAACAGTTTACCAACCGCGAAAACAAATCGCTCGACAAGTACCTAAACGAAATCTCTAAAGTTCCGATGATCGACGCTCAAGAAGAGGTTGAATTGGCTCGCAGAATTCGCGAAGGCGACCAAGCAGCATTGGAAAAATTAGTAAACGCCAACCTTCGTTTTGTAGTATCTGTTTCTAAACAATACCAAAACCAAGGTCTAACACTGGGCGATTTAATCAATGAAGGAAATATGGGTCTAATCAAAGCAGCAAAACGCTTTGATGAAACTCGTGGTTTTAAATTCATTTCTTATGCCGTTTGGTGGATTCGCCAAAGCATTTTGCAGGCTTTGGCCGATCAAAGTCGTATCGTACGACTTCCTCTTAATAAGGTAGGTAGTCTTGGTAGAATTACACAAGCTTCTGCCCGATTAGAGCAAGAGTTAGAACGCGAACCAACGCCGCAAGAAATCGCAGAATCATTGGAAATTCCTTTAACCGAAGTTGAAAATGCATTGCGTTCATCTGGCAGACACCTAAGCATCGACGCTCCCTTAGCCGAGGGCGAAGACAATACATTATTGGGTGTACTTGACCAAAATGACGAACCCAATCCTGATATGCCTCTATTAAACGAGTCGCTTCAAAACGAAATCAATCGTGTAATATCAACTTTATCGGATAAAGAACGCGATGTACTAAAATATTACTTCGGATTGGACGGAAACGCAGCCCACACATTAGAGGACATCTCCGAAAAGGTAGGATTAACACGCGAACGCGTAAGACAAATCAAAGAGAAAGCATTACGCCGTTTAAGAAAATCCAGCAAAAGCAAAATTCTCAAAGCTTACTTAGGCTAATTAAACAAAGCTAAATAGGGCAATTGAAAAACACATTTATCATTACTTAGTAGACTAAATTAAGTTTATCTGATAATTATTCCAATAAACTTTACCTACTCAAACAGGTTCCAATAAAGAAAAAGGCCGCTAAAGCGGCCTTTTTCTTTATCTCATATACAAAGGAATGTAATCCTTTTTATCTATTCTGTTATTTTAACAACACAACTACACCCTCAAACGTATACATCTTACCGTCAATGTAACGGAAAGAAATCTGATACGCATAAGATCCCTCTGGACATTGTCCACCTTTGGAATCAGAACCATCCCAACCCTTTCTAGGATCTTCTGTAAAGTATAATATTTCACCCCAACGATTAAATATACGCATACGATATTTTGTTACACCGAACGAGAACTTATCCGGAGCAAATTCATCGTTTAAATTATCGGCATTCGGCGAAAACGCATTTATCTGATGACGCAACAATTCAGGCTTCAAGAAAATATACTTTCTTATACTATCGGAACAACCTGAACTATTTACAACCCGCAGATATACTGCGAAATTGCCTGTGTCAGCAAACGTAGCTAAAATAGGACCTTGACCTGATGCAAACTGACCATCTTCAAATAACCAATTATAAATATCAGCATCCTGACCAGTGAAATCGAATTTCCAATCTGTTTCGAAACCTCTAGACAATAAGTACTTTGAAGTAAAATCGGCTCTAGGCTTAACTTTAACTGTTACAGGCAAAGCAGAAGTAGTTGTTACACAACCTTGATCTGAAGTTGCCGTCAAGACAACATTATAACTACCAGGTGCATTGTAGGTGAAAATAGGATTTGCTTGACTAGACGTACCACCATTACCAAAATTCCAATCATATTTAGATATAAAACCACGTTTTACGATAGCCGAAGAAGTAAAACTCATTGGTGAAGATGCACACGCAACACCACCAGTAATACTTACAACCGGATGCTCATTTACACGTAAATCCATATCCATGGCCGTAGCACAACCTTTGTCGGAAATAGCTCGCAATCCCACCTTATAATCACCTGTATCCGGAGCCGTTACATCAGGCAAATTATTCGAAGTTGTCATTAATACCGAGTTCAAATACCACTGGTAATTTACTCCTGAAGCACCATTTCCATTCGACCCATTGCTAAACACAAACTTATTACCCTGCAAACACTGAACGGGTTTATTTACTACAAAGAATGCCTTGGGAACCGCATTGATTTCAATTTGCTTGGTTGCCGAATCTACACAACCATCACCTGTGACAACTCTTAATTTAACCGCAAACTTACCGGGATTTAAAAAGTTCTTTCCTGTTACATTCTTGGTATTGGCAGAGGTACCATCACCAAAATCCCAACTCGAAACATAGCTACCACTAAACGAAGTATTATCAGTAAAATCAAATTTACCGCCCCCTAAACAAGCTGTATCTCTATTACTACTCAATGCAACTACGGGAGTTTCTACTACGTTTACGTCTATCCATGCAGAATCAGCACAGCCTTTGTTTGATTTCACAGCATGAGTGATCCTATATTTACCTAATGCTGCATAGGTATGCGACACACTATCCAATGTACTCGTAGCCCCGTCTCCAAATCTCCAAGAATGAGTTAATGCACCGGTTCCACCCCACGGAAATTCCATTTTCACTCTAAATGCATTCCCCTTCAAACACTGATCCGAAGCATTTACTTTAATACTTGCATCGGGGTTGCCTAAAATTTCAATATCTCGCTGGAAACTATCCTTGCATCCCATGTTGGAAATTGCAATGGCTCTAGCAAAAAACTTACCCGACTTGGGGAAAGTCTTGTTAGGAATGGTATTAGCCGTACCCACAGTATTATCACCAAAAACCCAACTTCTTCGCAAAGCCAAAGGATCTTTTCCTGTTCCTACCGTTGATTTATCATCAAACGTAAAGAAATGGTTTTCAAAACATATACTTGAGTCCTTAACCACAAAGAAAGCCTTCGGTTCTTTTGCTACATAAACCGAAAAAGTATCTGTATCCTCGCAACCTTTATCCGAAACACTTTTCAAAATCACGCGTTGAGTTCCTGTGTCGGAAAACTTATATCCTGTAACCTTTGTATTCGTAGAAGATTGCGTTTTATCGTAGTTCCAAGTTACGGACCATGTCCCCGATTTTATTGTAGTTTTATCTTCCCAGTCAAATAAATTGTTTTTAAAACAAGGGTTTATAGTTGTAAACTTAGCCGAATTTACCGGCGCGGGTTCAACCACAAACATGGAGTCTATAGTATCCCTACATCCAACCGTAGTTTCAGTAATTAATCGCACTCGATAATTGCCATCCGCAGTGAATTTATATTTCACCGTGAAGGGCAAGGTTGTATCTCGTTTCCCGTTACCAAAATCCCAATACGATTTGCCAACGCCCTCTTTACTTCTGGATGAATCAATTAAACTAAATTCTTTGTTCTGGCAGAAATAGGTTACTTTAGAATTCAATTGTGCAAGTGGGTATGGATAAACCACCAACGTAGTATCCAAGGTATCTTTACAGCCTTTCTTCGATGTAACTATAAATCGGAGATTGTTGGTACTGATGGTATCAAATCTATATTTAAATACTTGCGTATCTTGTGTTGTGAACTTTTTCTTGTATGAATCGAATAATCGCCAATTCGAAGAAGCCCATCCATCATTATTATACTTTGTACCGTCGCGCATTACAAAATTGTTGGTTTTGTAACATCGATCTAAGGTATCAAATTGAATTTGCGCCGTTAATGGATCTGTCCTGCGGATGTAAGACGAGTCGATGGCCACACATTTAGTAGCGGTATCCCTTACTCTTACCCATACTTTACCATCTTTGGTGGCTGTAAACGATCGATTGGTTGAAGAATCCTGCCATTTATACAAAAACTTGGATGAAAAAGGAGCTGAAATGGTAAAATTCAATGTTTTTGCACACTGAGTAATGGTATCGTCAAAATCAAATACTGGACCCGGTACAAAACTTATAATTTTACTTCGAACAATAGTATCAACAACACCACAATCCAACAATACCGGCATCTTA